>CAZSJP010000177.1:0-8022 GCA_964606675.1 uncultured bacterium | reverse complement strand
TGCTCATCGGCACCGGCTATACGGTGCACATCATGTCGAGCATGATACCGGTCTTCCTCATGCCGATCGCGGTGCTGGACTCGGTTCACATCCTGAGCGAGTTCTACGACCGCTACCCGGCGATAGGCGACCGGCGGGAGACTCTGCGCCAGACGATGGGCGCGCTGTTCACACCGATGCTCTATACGTCGCTCACTTCAGCGATCGGCTTCGGTTCGCTGGTGCTAGCGGACATTCCGCCCGTGAGGGTCTTCGGTGGTTTCATCGCTTTCGGCGTGATGGCGGCATGGCTCTTGACGATCACGCTCATCCCCGCTTCGATCATGCTGATTCGCGAGGAGCGTCTCAAGACGGCGCTTCGCGCGATCGAAGAGGGACAAGGCTTCTTGAACCGGTTGCTCGGCTCGTTCGGAAACGTGGTGCTGATCCGTCGGCGGCTTGTCTTGGTTGCAGCCGTGGGGCTGTTGGCCGTTGGCGCCTACGGGGTCTCGCGGATCGTCGTTAACGACAATCCGGTCAACTGGTTCGCAGAGGGGCATCGGCTTCGCATCGCCGACACGGAGATGAACCGCCTCTTCGGCGGCACCTACATGGCCTACCTGGTCGTCGAGGGCCAGGAGACCGATGCGATCAAGCGGCCCGAAGTGATGGGCTACCTGGCAGCCCTTCAGCGCGCGATCTCGAGCGACCCGGTCGTTGGAAAGACGTCCTCGGCGGCCGACATCGTCAGCCAGATCGGGTACGTGCTCCACAACGGGGACGCGGCGTACCGACGAGTTCCGACAACTGCCGAGGAGCTTGGTCAGTACCTGTTCCTGTTCCAGATGTCGGGCGATCCGGGCGATCTCGATAACTTCGTGGACTACGACTACCGCCTCGCCAACATCTGGGTGCAGATGAAACGTGGGGAGAACCGGGACATGGCGCGCGTGGAACGGCTCGCCGCTACGTATATGGCCGAGCACCCGCCACCCAGTGGGATCGGCATTCGCTGGTCAGGCCTCACCCACATCAACAAGGTATGGCAGGACCTGATGGTCGTCGGGATGCGTGACGCGATCCTCGGCGGATTCGTCGCCGTGCTGATCTTGATGACTCTCCTGTTCCGTTCGGTGATCCTGGGCCTTCTCTCGATGCTCCCGCTCACGTTCGCCATCGTCCTTTCCTATGGGCTGGTCGGCCTGGTCGGCAAGGACTACGACATGCCGATCGCGGTTTGTTCTTCGTTGGCGTTGGGGTTGTCGATTGACTTCGCGATCCATTTCATTCAGCGCTTCCGTATGAGGCTCGCGGAAGACCCGGACCTCGATGGCGCCAATCGCTACATGTTCGGTGAGCCGGGACGGGCCATCGCGCGCAATGCGGTTGTGATCATCGTGGGCTTCCTGCCGATGGCGCTCGCCACATTGACTCCCTACAAGACAGTCGGCGTGTTCTTCGCCCTGTTGATGACATTCACCGTGCTGACTACGTTGGCCCTGCTTCCGGGTTTGCTGCGAATGACCGAAAGGCTGTTTCGTGCGGGGCCACACTCACCTAAGGAGATGGAAGATGTCGGTTGAAATATCGTTACGAGGAATCGCCGGGGGCTTCATACTGTTGTCCATCGCCCTGGCGCAGCTACACTCGCTATACTGGCTGATCTTCACGGCTTTCGTCGGACTGAATCTCCTTCAGTCCGGGTTCACAAACTGGTGTCCGATGATGCCCATCCTTCGCGCCTTCGGCCTCAAGACGTGCCGCGAAGAAGCGCTGGAAAGTCCAAAGCCCACAACCTGAAGGGACGGATCGCATGCGACGATTAGGGTCATACCGGCTAGTAGCAGTGCTGGTCGCTTTGCTGCTCGCGGGGCTCGCCCCGGAACTCGCCGGCGCACAGCCCGCAGCGAACGCACAGCCTGCGGCTGCCGAGATTGTCAACAGCTCTCTTCAAGCGTTCTATTACCCCGCCGAGGATGGTCGCGCGCGTGTGTCGATGACTCTGATCAACCCGCAGGGAAAGCAACGAACGCGCGAACTGACCATGCTGCGCCGAGATTTCGGCACGGATGGCGACCAGCGCTATTTCATCTACTTCCACGCACCGGCAGACGTGCGCGGGATGACGTTCATGGTATGGAAGTATCCGGCGAAGGAGGACGACCGCTGGATATTCATCCCTTCGATCAGCCTGGTGCGTCGTATCGCAGCCAACGACAAGCGTTCGTCGTTTGTCGGGTCCGACTTCACCTATGAGGATATCTCCGGGCGCGACGTCGGCGATGAGACCCACAGTCTACTGCGCTCGGAGGACCTCAATGGTCAGCCGTGCTTCGTCATCGAGAGCGTCCCCGTCGAGAACGCCGACTACGCAAAACGCGTGAGTTGGATCGACCGGGAACGGCGGCTTCCCATCAAGGAGGAGTTCCTCGACGCGCACGGGGAGGTGGTCCGCCGCTTCACCGCCGACGAGGTAACGCAGGTCGGGGAGCACTGGACCATCACGAAGCGGACGATGAGCAATCTCCGAACGGGGCATCGCACCGAGGTCACGCTCGAGGACGTAGCGTATGACGTGGGGCTCAACGAGAGTCTCTTCACGGAGCGATACCTCCGCCAGCCGCCGCGCAGGTGGATCCGGTGACTCGGACAACGCGCGGCATAGTGCCGCTTCTGGGGCTGATCTGGGTCGTATTGGGCGTCGCTCCGTCCATGGCCGAGGTCGAGATCGCCGGGTTCGCGCAGACCAACCATGCCGCCCGGCTTACCGGAGCCGACTGCCCCCCTGGGGTCACGTGCGATTTCCCTCTGGGCGAGGAGCGCTTGCAGCTGAAGCTCGAAGGCTTCTCCCGCGACGGATCGGCCGCCTTTGTCGGCAAGGCAGACGTCTTCCATGACGCGATACTGAATCAGTCGGGCCTCGAGCTTCGCGAGATGTACATCGATTGGGCTTCCGACTACATCACTCTTCGCGCAGGGCGGCAGATCGTTACGTGGGGCACGGGCGACTTGCTGTTCATCAACGACGTCTTCCCGAAGGACTGGGTGGCGTTCTTCACCGGGCGCCCGTTGCAGTACCTCAAGGTCGGCAGCGATGCGCTCAAGATCGGTCTGCATCCGAGCTTCCTCACCGGGGAGATCGTCGTAGCTCCGTACTTCCAGCCAGACCGATATCCGACGGGCGAGCGCCTCGTTCTCGCCGACCCGTTCCCGGCCGGCATGCCACGAACGACAGAGGCGAAGGAGCGATCTTTCGCGAACGTCGAGATCTCGGCCAAGATCTCTAAGTACGTCGTCGATTGGGAGATCGCGGTGTACGCGTCGAGGACGTTCTATCGAGTCCCAGCGGCCGGGTTGGCCGGCCTGGCCGGGGTGCGCTTCTTCTTTCCGCCCCTCAACACGATCGGCGCCAGTGCGACCGGAGGTCTCTACGGCGGCGTGCTGAACGTCGAGGGCGCGTACTACGATTCTGAAGCCGACAGGAAGGGCGACGACGCTGCCATCGAGAACAGCCAGGTCCGAACGCTCGTCGGCTACAACCACGCGCTCTGGACCGACGCTGCTCTCGGTGCGCAGGGCTACGTCGAGTCGATGCAGAACCACGACGCCTACGTCGCGAACCTGCCAACCGGCTTCCCGGCGCAGGACGAGCGTCGATGGACCGCCACGCTCCGATTCACTCAGATGTTGCTCCAGCAGACGCTGACGTTCAGCACTTTCGCGTTCCTTGGGCTCACGGAGAAGGATGCGTATCTCATCCCGTCACTCCGCTACTCGTTCACGGACGAGCTATGGGGCGAGATCGGGGCGAACATCTTCCTGACAGACAAGAGCCACACATTCTTCGGGCGGTTCGACAAGAACGACAACGCCTATCTCACGCTTCGGTATGGGTTTTAGCAACGGGCCGTTGGTGAGGAACTGAGGCGCGCGTATCCATGACGCAGAGGGGACGGTTGCGTGACCGATTGGCTTGACGGGCCACGTACATGGGCGAACGTCATTGTAGATGCCAGCGCCGAAGGCCCGGCGCATGACATCGTGGTGCAGCCACTCCTGCCGGCGGAGTGGGGCGGCCAAGGATCGATGGTGTCGTATCTGGCGGGATGCCACGTCGTGCTCGCGCGACTGTCCGACGAAGAGCGTCACCTGAGCGCTGCACTCGATTACCTGCGCCTTCCCGTGATTACCCACTCTTTCGCGACCAACGCCCTTTGGAGAGCCATCACCGGGCTTCGCAACGCCGACGTGCTGGCCGAAGACGATAGCGAGGCGATCCGCACGGCGGCAATGGCTACCGTCGAACAGAACACCCGTCATATCGAGAATCGCATCGGCCGCCGGCTGTTCAACCATGCCGTCTGCGCCGCAAATCTCTGCGACGCCGTCGCGCGCCTATGGCCGGATGCGGCCGACTCGCCACGATTGCTGTCGCTGGCCGACGAGGTATGGGAAGACTGGTGGCGCCTGGGCGAGAACATGGAGATCGCCGCGAACTACGAGGCATTCGCTCAGTGCGCTCTTCTGGCCTGGAGCGAGAGGCGCGGCGACTTGCGATTCGCAATGGATCACCCGGCGACACGAGGCTGGATACGGCGTAGCCTGGAGCATTTCCTGCCGCTGGGCATCGTGCCGGGATACGGTGACACCTGCACGATGGAGCTGTGGGCCGACTGGTTCGAACTCTACGCCATGATCGTTGCCGCAGCCGATGGCACGTCGGCCGAGCAAAGCCTGTTCGGCGAACAGGCACTGTTCGATGCGCGGCGCATGTTCGAATGGGCTGAGAAGCGCGACTGGATACGCAACACGGCCATCGTCGACACGGTGCCCGACGACCAATACCGTGCGCGCCAGGCATGGGGGCAGGTGCCCCGCACGGGATGGTCTCTCGCGCGCGGCGCGGAGATATTGCGTGCGTGTGCCGGCCGGGTAACGCCGCGGCCTATACCGGCCAGGCCCGTTGTCTCGCATCGGTCGACGTTGGCCGAAAGCCCGTTGCCCGGCGATTCGCCATCGCTGCTACAGCCGGGCCTGGGGCCGAGGATTCCGGACAAAGTCGTGCTGCGCCTCGGGGCCGACGAGGGCAGCCCTTCGGCAATGCTGGGCTGCTCGCGACAGTTGTGGCACGATCACCTCGACTGCGGTGCCGTCCTCGCGTACGCGGCCGATGGCGTGCTGTTCCTCGACACGCCTGGGTACATGCAACGGTATCCGGTGCATCACAACCTGTTCTGGGCTGCCGACGAGGGCGCGCCGTGGCTCGAGTATTCGGTCGCGCAGAGCGAAAGCAGCAGGCAGACGGGATTTCGTGTCGACAACCTGACCGGCGGAGCCGTGGCTCAGCTCGTGACGATCTCGTCGGAAGCGCCGCACATGATGCCGCTTCATCAGGAGCGCACCGTTCTGCTTGCGCGCGGCGGCCCGATGGTCGTGCTCGACCGAGTTACGCCGTTTGTCGACGGGCTTATCGGGTCACCGTTGTGGCAGGCAGAGACGATCCACCGGACCGGACCGGACTGGGCGGAGACGTCTGTGGACGAGTTTCGCGGCATGAACGGGCCGTCGATGCAGAACGCCAAGGGGAGGCTCCTCGTCGCCGACCCTCTCGACGACGCGCTATGGACCGAGTCCGTGCACGAGAACACCGACGCGTACGATGCTCCGCACTACGTCGAGCCGATAACGCGATACTTCGTCTACTGGAAGGCCAGCCACGTAACGACGCGGTGCCTTGCTCGGCCGCGGGCGCTCGTTCGTGGGCAGGCGAACGACTTCGTGTCGGTTCTGATGCCGTCGCCCGGAGGCTCCGAGCCGGCTAGCGCCATACGCCGCGTCGGCCCCGACGCTGGCGAGGCAACAAACCTCGTGGTGGGCAACGGGCTGTTCGTGAGGAACGACGGCTCCGACGTGGCCTCCGGCCGCTGGGGCCAATCCGACGCGGCCGTGCTATGGTCGGAGCCGGGCGGTGTATTCGCCCATCGCGCGCGCGAGATTCAGCTTGCGGCGGACAACGAGCGAGAGGCGTTCGCATTCAGCAGTGGCGAGGCGTGGGTCGATCTCGACCTGGAGTTCGACGACAGAGGGCTACGCGGCTCGATTTCGTCGTACAGGGCGTCGACGGTCACCATCGCCGTCGGCTCGCGCGAGCATGCCCTGACGGTACGCGGAATCACGCCGGTGGACATCGTCCGCTAACGCGGACGTTGGGAGTTCCCCAAGGGAACTCCGCCCTGCCGGTGCCGTTGACACTCATGTCGATGTGCGCCCCGATTCGACGTCGTCCGCTAACGCGGACGTTGGGAGTTCCCCAAGGGAACTCCGCCCTGCCGGTGCCGTTGACACTCATATCGATGTGCACCCCGATTCGACGTCCTCCGCGGACGCGGACGTTGAGAGTGGTTGCGACCGGGTCTGGCCAGATGCACCCCACAGGTGTACTATCGATGAACGCCGGCGGAAGGAACGCGCTAGTGAGCCATCGCGAAACCCCGATCATCGGTCCGAAATACCCGAACGACGACACGGCGTTCTCTCCCGACGATCTTCTGCGCGAAGCCCGCCGTCAGAAGGCTATCGAGCCCGGCTCGGTGCCGGAGATATGCGTGCTCGACCCCGACGGCGACATTGTGAGCCATCTGGTGGCTCAGGGACGCGCGGCGGCAGACCGGCACTGGGCGTGCTACCACACCGATCTATATCGCGCGGTCGAGAACGGGGCGACGCTGGGCTTCGTCCCTCGCGTTGTAGGCGGGCCGTTCGCGGTGCTCGTGGCCGAGCAGTTGTTCGCCTCGGGGTGCCGGCTGCTGGTCAGCGTCACGTCCGCGGGTCAGATCGTGCCCGTTCGAGACCCTCCGTATTTCGTTCTGATCTCGCGCGCGCTCAGAGACGAGGGAACGAGCTACCACTATCTGCCGGCGGCCAGATACTCCGACCTGGCGGCCGACCTCGTCGAGTTGGTCGACCGCGCATTCGCGGACACATCGGCGCCGATGGAGAAGGGGCCGTCGTGGACGACCGACGCGCCCTACCGCGAGACGGAGCGAGCCATCGCCGAGCGGCGCGATGAGGGCATCCTTGCCGTCGAGATGGAAGCCGCGTCGCTCTACGCATTCGCCGAGGCCAAACGCAAGCCGGTGATCTGTTTCGCGCACATCACGAACCAGATGGGCGCCGTCGACGGCGATTTTGAGAAAGGCGAGGACGACGGGAGCCGGCAGGCGCTCGAGATCGTAGCACGCGTCGCCCGCGCGTGGAGCGACGAGCATCGCGGCTAGCGCCGACAGAGGATTCCAATCGGAGAGCGGAGGCGGGGTTGAAGCTGCGCGAGAGCGGAATGCCCGATGAGGAGTATTGGGAGAGCCTGTTCGACGTCGGACTGACATTGGACCGGCTCGGAATCGACGAAACCGTCGGCGACGTCGTCGAATTGGGGTGTGGCTACGGAACGTTCACGCTCGACATCGCACGCCGCATCTCAGGATCTATCGCCACGTTCGACGTCGACACGGCGATGGTCCGGCGAACGCTGGAGCGCGCCGCGGATGAGCGTATCGGGAACTTGCTCTGCGAGGTCCGCGACGTTAGCGAGCGCGGGTTTGCTCTATCGGGCCAGGACGGCTGCCTGTTGTTCAACATTCTGCACTGCGAGGAGCCGGTGCGCCTGCTCGACATCGCCGCAGACGCGTTGCACCCGGGCGGGCTCGTCTACATCATACACTGGCGCCGGGACGACGCGACGCCCCGCGGCCCCACGATGGCCATCCGCCCTAGCGCGGAAGACATCCTCGGATGGGCGGAACAGACCGGTCGCCTGGCCCCACGCGGAGGCATCCTCGATCTTCCGCCATGGCACTTCGGCTTACGCTTCGTCCGCTTCGCGGACGTTGGGAGTTTGCTCTCTTCGGCTGCGCCGAACTCGCAAACTCCCGGGCCATAGGCGACACAACGTCGACGCGTGCCTGGTACGATAGCAGAAGGCGGCCATCATTCCAACCGGGTACCGAGGCGTACAGGATCACATGGCTAGCCGCGTCCGAGCGT
>CAZSJP010000176.1:0-8049 GCA_964606675.1 uncultured bacterium | reverse complement strand
CAGATGGGCTGGTACACCACGCGGTTACGAGCCTGGCCGGCAGCCGCGACGAACACCTCTGGATTGCCACTGAAAACGGTGTCAGCCGTTACCGACCGTCGCGCGTTGCTCCAGAGGTGCAGATAACAGACGTGGTTGCGGACGGCCGGCACGGGGCCATGGAAGAGATCCGACTGCCTTCATCGCAGCGGAAGCTGACCTTTCAATTTCAGGGGACCAGCCCGACGACCCATCCGAACCGACTGGCTTTCCTGTACCGCCTGCAGGGACTCGAAGAGGACTGGATCGTTACCCGCGAGAGGAGCGTTGAGTACGAAGATCTGCCTACAGGCGAGTACCTGTTCCAGGTGAAAGCCGTGGACCGCGATCTGAATTACTCGGAGACAGCCGAAGTCCGGGTGACGGTCCACACGCCCTATGACACTATGGCGTTGATGGGCGGTCTGGCTCTGTCGCTGGTCGGTCTGGTGCTGGTTTCTGGCTATGCGATAAAGCAACGGCAGGAGCGCAACCGGGCCCGAGAGGCGCTGATGCAGGAGATGGAGGAGGAGTTGCAGACGGCGCATGAGATGCAGCTGGGACTGATGCCGAGAGAGGAGCCTCGCATCGAGGGTTTCGATATAGCGGGTCGCTGCCTTCCAGCCAACCACGTGGGGGGAGATTTCTACCAGTATTTCGAGCAGAACGGCAAACTATCGGTGTGCATGGCAGACGTGACCGGCCACGCGATGGAAGCGGCGGTACCGGTGATGATGTTCAGCGGCGTACTGAATGCGGAGATGCAATACAGCCCGGAGCTGGAGCAGCTATTTCGGAACCTGAACCGGAACTTGTGCCAGAACCTGGACCGGCGTACCTACGTCTGTTTCACCATGGGCGAGCTGGAAGTCCGCGAGTCCGGCAAGGTTTCAATGCCACTCGATCCGAGCGTGCGCACTCTCCGGCTGGCCAACTGCGGCTGCCCCTACCCCTATCACTATAAAGCTTCCAGCAAAGAAGTTGCTGAACTCCAGATGGACGCCTACCCACTGGGTGTCCGTCCCGATACAGAGTACCCCATCATCGAGACCCGGCTGGAGCCAGGAGACCGGCTCGTTTTCTGCTCCGATGGCATTATCGAAGCGGCTAATTCGCAGGAGGAAATTTTCGGTTTCGAGCGTACGGAGGAGGTAATCCTCAGTGGATGCCTGGCCGGCCTCGGAGCCGATGAACTGCTCGAGGAGATAATTGAGAAGACGGAGCACTTCGCCGGCGACACGCCGGCAGAGGACGACCGGACCTGCATTGTAATCGAGGTGGAGGAATAGATGAATAGCGCAACGTCGGTACTGTGCCTGAAAAGAGAGCGCATGGCCGGTTTGCTGATACGGGTGGTGGCGGGCGTCGTCCTGTCGGCGGCTGTGGCATGGCCCCAGGAGCAGGGGGACGCCGCTGGCGAAGAGGTGCGTTTCGAGGATCTGATCCGCTATACCGACGGCGAACTGCAGAGACTGCTTGGGCAGATCAAACAGAAGGAATTGATCATCGCTTTCAAGGGGGCCAGCGGCGAACTCAAGGAGAAGTTCCTGAGCCGTATGTCCGAACGAATGCGCAGCTATTTCACCTTGAAGATGGAACACCTGACTCCAGAACAGGAGGCTACCGAGGAAAAGGCTAGGCAGCGCATCGTGCTGGAGGCCAGACGGCTGGCTGAGAGTGGCTTCATTGGCTGGCCTCCCGGTACCTTTTTCCGGTGGACCCCTGTAAATCCGTCCCCCGGGCTTCTGAAAAAGCTCGGAAGGCCGTTCGCCCGTTTGAGCTTCGAGGAGATCGCCGAACTCTTCGCCGAGTTGGTCGATATGACCCGGGGAGGGTATTTCTTTTCGCTGAAACAACTGATCGAGTATATCGAAGAGCCGCAACTGCGGTTGGGAGTCCGGTTGGTCGTGGACGACACCGACTCGGGCCTGATCACGGACATCCTGGAGACAAGATGGAGAAGCATCTCCTATTACGAGGAGACGCGTCATCGTCTCACTATCCAGGGGATCTTAGCCATATTTAACGGCGACAGTCCGATGGTGGTCGACGCAAAACTGAGTGCTATTTACGCCACCGGGAGCGATGACCGGAAGGTGAAAATCCCGGCTCTCGACGATCGACGTAAGCAGCTCGTGGCCCTGGCTGAAAAGGTCCTCAGAAATGGCCTTGATGCCCTGCAAAGCGATGCCGAGAGGGAAAAGGATGAGCTACTGAAAACCGCTCTGTACCTGGCGCAGGATCGCACGGAGTTCGATCTCATTATGCCCTTGCTCGAAACGCGCATGGAAATCCTGATGCGCGACTACGACCTGCGCCATAAAATGATCATCAAAGGGATCGCGGACCTTCAGGGGGGAGATACTCCGGATGAGATGAGAGAACATCTGCGGAATGTATACAGCAGGGCTTCCCACTAGTAAGAGCTGCGCTTTTGAGAGGAACTCGCAGGATTCGGAACCATCGCCAGTCAGTGATGGGACCACGATGCGCGTTCGGCGTGCGGAGGAGGGGGTAACTCCCCGTGGACTTGTTTGTATGCTTCGAGCAGTTTGTCGACCGGAACACCGGCGATCTTTAAACCGCCGATATTGCCGTGGGGAATCTCGCAGCCATCGAAACACGCGCCAGTGATGATCGTGTTGCCGAAGGAGATGTCGTGGAAGCTACACTGTCCCAGATTCACGTTACTGAATGTGCAACCTGAGAGATTGACGCCGTCGAACGTAGTGCCGGACATATCCACATTCTTGAACTCGGATTGCTGGATTCGGGTATCTTGGATCTTGAGTGGGTCGGTCATCCGTCTTCTCCTTGTGTCAAAACCGCAGCCAACCAGCAGAATTTAGGTGGTACACTTCACGGTCTGCTCCGGTGCGGAATGGGTCAATGCGTTTGGTTATGCTTCCCAGGAGGATCGAGGAAGGCCGCGCCGTCGTAGCTCTGCATTGAGCTGACCGGTGTGATCCTGACTGTGCCGGATCACGTATATCATGCGCGAAAGAAGGTTCGGACCGGTCCACGGGAAGGCGTCCTGCGGTGCGAGTAACTGCTCTTCTGACATGGAGGAAAGCCACTGGGCGGTTCGCTCCCGCACCTTCTCCAGATACTCGCGAATCTCTGCTTGATTAGGGAGTTCATCGGCCGATGTACCCTCCCAGTCCACGCTTCGACCGAAATGAGCTTCTGCCAGGGAATTCCAGGACTCAGCCGGTTCATCCCGACAGTAGCCATCGACGGTGTTGATCACGTGCAAAGCGTGTCGGGCTGGAATCAGGTAGTCGATCTCACCGCTGCGCCAATGATCGGTGGGGATCTTCTCAATCGCCTTGCGCCACTGCTTCCACGTCGCTACCAGCTGCCTGGTGACGGCCTCAAGTGCAGCCACAGTTCCCTCCTCTTGAGTTATTCCCTGTACCCGGCGAAGCCAACGCCATCGATGTAGCGGATTCAGTCCTTTTCACAGGCCAGAAGGCGTCCTCACGGCGCCGTCCTTATATGACCAGAAAAAGATGAAACCCTGTCAAGAAAAAAACAAGTGACGAATTATGGAGGATCCAACCCAGGCCTTAATTGTCCACACGCGTGGACTTTTCCCCCAGGTAATCTCTTTGGCTCCGGCCCTTCCTCGATCTGAACCGGATATCATGGGTCTGATACCACAAACAACGTTGATCCCGGATTTTGAAATTCCTATACTACTCGGGGAGTGCATGACGCCGGGCTGGAAGGTGGTTTTTGATGGGGCCGCGAGTTCCCCAACGTCAAGGTGCCGGTGTACCGCTGCGGCTCACGATTGAACGGAGATAGACATGGAGGAGCCCCTATGAAACCAGTGCAACTGGGTGTGATCGGCTGCGGCGTGATCAGCAGCTCCCATCTGATCGCCGCGGCGGGATGTCCGCTGGCGGAGGTGGTTGCCGTCGCCGACCTCATCCCGGAGCGGGTGCAGGCGGCAGGTGACAAGTTCGGAATCGAGGCACGATATCCCAGCGACGAGGAACTACTGGGTGACGGTCGGGTCGAGGCTGTTGTACTGGCTATGCCCGTGGTCGATCGAACCCCCGTGGCATTCAAGGCCCTCGAGAAGGGCAAACACCTCCTTCTCGAGAAGCCGATTGCAGCCAGGGCCGCCGACGTCGAGAAGATGATCGCCTTGCACGGGGACCGCGTGGTGGCCTGCTGCTCCTCCCGGAAGTCCTTCACCGGCCACGCAGAGGCAGCCACGAAATGCGTCGCTTCGGGTTCGTTGGGGAAGATCCGACTGGTCCGCATCCGGGCGCTCCACGGTGCCTCAGCAGATCCGAATCCCGCTCCGCCCCCATGGCGGCAGAGCATGGCGCGCAATGGCGGCGGCATACTGGTCAACTGGAGCTGTTACGATCTGGACTATGTCCTCCAAATCATCGGGTGGCAGATCGAACCTCGATCGGTCTTCGCCCAGTGGTGGCCTGTCGCCGACGGCATGACCGACTACGTGGCTCCGGGATCGGACGCCGACTCGCACTATACCGCGCTCATCGCGTGCGAAGACGACATTGTGATCAGCATGGAACGCGCCGAGTTCTCAACCGCCACGTCTGATGAGGCATGGGAAATCATCGGCACCGAAGGATCGCTGCACCTGCCCATGCAGTCTCGGAAGGCAAACCCCGGCGCCGTTGTCCTCAACCGCTTCGTGCCTGGAGAAGGAGTCACCTCCGAGACGATCTGGGAACAGGGAGAGGATGAGGCCAATGGCGGGGTTCTCGAGGAGTTCGTCGGAGCCATTCGCGGTGGGCCGCCTCCCAGAACGGATCTGGAAAAGGCACTCTTGATGCAGAAAATCACCGACGCGATCTACGCATCGGGCGAATCGCGTCAGTCCGTACCCATCTCGTAGTAAAGGAGAAGCGCGATGAAACTCGGCTACATGACCTTTGTGTGTCCAGAATGGAAGGTCGAACGGGTCGCTGAATTCGCCAAGGAGGCCGGCTACGACGGCGTCGAGATCCGTGTGGACGCCGGACACCAGCACGGCATCTCATCCGAGTCCTCGGCAGAGACACGCCAGTATGTCAGGAAGCTCTTCGCTGACGCCGGCATCGAGATCCCCGCTGTTGCGACCTCCGTGAGCACCGCCAGCCCCGACCCGAAGACGCACCGGGAGAATATCAACTCGGGTAAACTCAACCTCGATCTGGCGGCCGATCTCGGGGCCGGGTTGGTGAGAATCTTCGCAGGCGGTAGTAGGTCCGGTTTTGACGATGAGGCGGCCGATCAGATCGCAGCCGCCTTCGACGAACTCGGGGAGCACGCGAAGGACTCGGGCGTATCCCCGATGCTCGAGTGCGGCCACGACATCATCAAGACCGCCACCGAGGCCGCCGAGGTCATCGAGCGGGTGACCACATCCAACTTCGCCGTGCTCTGGAATCACGCCGAGATGGACGACACCACGTACGATGCGCTAAAAAGTCGTCTCCGCCATTTCCACGTGCACGATGACGCCCTCGACCCCAAAAGTCCGCATATGCGGAACCTGGCGCGCCGGATGGTTGGCCTGGATTTCCCGGGGTTTGTCAACCTCGAGATCATCAAGGGCCACAACCTGCCCGAAGAGGTGCTCAAGGAAACGGCCACGAGGATCAGGGGTTACTTCGTCGAGGGTTGACGGTTGCCATCAAATTGGGGAGGGAGGAGCAAAGAGAGAACGCCTAAAGTTAAAGCAGGTGCTCTAAATCCTTGTGCCCATACAGTGCCCAAAATGGATCGAAAAGTGCCCAAATAACTCCAACCCGATCTTAAAGGATCAAAGAGAATCTAACTACCGGTATTTGCTCTAAATTGTTGTTATTACAATATTTAATATCCCGATCAAGAGTAAAAACAACCACTTAGAGAATCTCCAAAAAAGGTCAGAGCACCTGCCTCCTAAGAAACTTATTGGGCAGCAACGACTTGTGGAACCAAATCAAAGCCAAGTAAACGGGCCTTTTTGCGCAGATAGTGGATCGTCCGCTGGGTGTGTTGCTTCTCGTGATGTTCCAGTAGCGAGGGATCGTAGGTATCGGGCTCTTTCCAGAGCCGATAGAAGATGCGAGCGAGTTTATGGGCGGACGCCGTGTTGGCTTGGGCTGGTCCCATGCGGGCGCGCATGCGTCGATAATAGGCACCGAGAGGACCGCTACTGTGGGACAACGATTGAGCAGCGATGCGGAAGGCATCGGCGGCGCGGTTTTTGACGTTGCGCGTTTTCGAGCTTTTGATCTTGCCCCCGGTGATGCGATTGTCAGGACAGATGCCCATCCAGGAGGTGAAGTGCTTGACGGTGGGAAACTTCGACGGATCCAAGCCGATTTCGGAGAGGATAGTCTGCACGGTGAGGACCTGCAAGCCTTCCACCTGGGTGAAATCTACGCCGCTGATGCGATAGAGATGGGTGCGTAAATCGAAGTTGGGTTGATTCCCCTCCGGCTTTTTCCGTCTGGAGGGAGGCGGGGGCAAGGGCGTTTGCGCAGGATCGACGCGGGTCTCCAAGCGGTTGAGATAGGCTTCGATCTGTTGGTCACATTGGGCGATTTGCTGCTGGTAAAAGCGATAGGTCTCCACCGCCTGACGGAGGGCAAACAGATGCTCCTCCCGATACTCACCCTCCAAGGCTTTGGCGATACGGTCGGCGCTGCTTTGGATGCGATAGTCCTTGAGAGCCGCCAGCTTCTGCCGGTCGCGCTCTCCATCCAGAATGGCTTGCAGGATGCGCATCCCGGTGACCCCGGTCAGATCGCTGATCACCTTATGGAACTGGACATTCATCTGCTCTAACGCCTTTTGCATGTGCTGGACATGAGCAGCGGCATAGCGAACCAGATTATCACGATGACGCCAATAGGAGCGTAGCACACAGATTTCGTCGTCGGGACGGAAGGAGGCGGCCAGCAAGCCGAAGGCATGGAGTTGTTGGAGCCACTGGCAATCGAGGACATCGGTTTTGCGTCCCGGCACGTTTTGGACATGGCGCGCATTGACCAGATAGATCTCGAAACCATATTGTTCGAGAACCTGGAACAACGGTACCCAGTAGACCCCGGTCGATTCCATGGCCACCGTGTCGATGCCACAGGCTTGCAGCCACCGGGCCAGCGCATGAAGATCCTCGGTAAAGCAATCAAAGACCCGGACGGATGGGTCATCGCGATCGGGGGGCACGGCCACATAGCTTTGTTCGGCGCCGATATCGATGCCAGCCGCGTTGGGATGAATCACTTCCTGGACAGCCTTCTTTTGGGCACGACGCTTGGACGTATTCTTTTTGGCCATGAGAGCGCTCCTGGAGAAGGGGAAAAAAGCCACAGGATGCGCCCGGGCCCGGGACGGTTACGTGGAGCAGTCTCCTAAACGGGATCGAGCCCTTCGAGGAAGAGCGCGTCACCAATGACACAACCGCGAACACCCGGAACCATGCTTACAAACGGGTATGAGAACACCAGGGCAGTGCCGGCCTTAACTGCGCGGGCGCATGCGGTTAAGAACGGAAAGGGCGCTCCCGGCACAAGTTTCTTTCATCCATAACCCGGGCGCGCAGCGGCCGGGACAGTTGCTTACAAGCAGGGGGTCGCTGGTTCGAGCCCGGCATCGCCCACCATTCAATATTTACAATGACTTAGGCTGTTTCGGCAGAGCGCTGAAACAGCCTATTTTGTTAGAGCGCAATGCTTTAAAGCAGGCGCTCTTTTTTTTCTGACCTTGTTGATAATCTTTAAAAGACAAGGATTTACATCCATTTCGATCACAGGTCCGTGGTTGTTGGTGCCCATACAGTGCCCAAAATTGGAGATTTCCAGGAATTCCGGTTTTGGACTACCAAACCTTACGAAATATTGAGATCCTTTGAGATTTGTTCTTCCTCAAAATCGATCTAATCAGCCTGGGGATCAGCCGGTAACTCCTTATATTGAAGAGCAGTTCTGACTGGATTACGGTATTTCCTGGGGGTTGGGATAGGGGGAGTGCCGATAGGGTGTATCAGAAAAAAAGGGGGTAAGGGGGTGG
>CAZSJP010000175.1:0-8119 GCA_964606675.1 uncultured bacterium | reverse complement strand
CCCCGTGTGCAGCTCGCGCCTGGCGGGCATGCACGGCATCGAGCCGACGTAAGCACGGTCGAACGTTGCGCACTTCTCGGCGAGGCGCTCGAAGTTGGGAGCGTACACCCAGTTGCATCCATAAGGTGGGAGCATTCGTCGGTTGAGCGAGTCGTACATGACCATGATGGCTTTCATGTGCGCGCCTCCATGCCGTGGGCCGATTCAGAGATGGATCCCGTTCCCGGGCTGTCGCGTGCCGCGCCCGGATTGTTTCAATCTATGGACCCGTTCGCCGCGGGGCACCCCCCGATGTCATACTATCGCCTCGGGTTGGGCGTAGCCCCGGACCCGTTGCGGGTCGGGCGTCCGGTGCGTTACTTCCTCTTCGGCATGGCCGGACGAGCGACACGTTTGCAGCGTCGTCAACCGGCGCGCCTCGGAAGAGCAACTCGCCGAACGATGGCGTAGCACCCTACTAAGGAGCGAAACGATGGCAGCGACTACTCTCGCACCTGTGCGCGTAAATCCCGTGATCGTGCATCCCGATGAGCGTCGCCTCAAGCTCGCCGGCACGTGGGGGTTCCGGCTCGACCCCGACGACAAGGGCGTTCGGGAACGCTGGTACACCGACCCCGGCATCATGTCTGACGACGTCTCGGTGCCGGGTTGCTGGCAGGGGCAGGGCTTCGGAAGCGACGCCGAGGACATGGTGTGGGACTTCCGCATGTGGGCGCGAACGTACCGTGCGACGTACACCGGCACGGGATGGTACTCGAACGTGTTCCGCGTACCTGACGCATGGTCCGGGGCGCGGCTGACCCTCAACTTCGGAGGCGTACACCCGAGCGCCGAGGTGTGGCTGAACGGCGAGAGGATCGGGGAGAACCACGAGCCGTTCGTGCCGTTCGGGTTCGACGTAACCGAGGCAATCCGGAAAGGCGCCGAGAACGCCGTAGTCGTCCGAGTGCACGAGCAGGACCGGATACTCGGGATGGCGTACAGTTGGCAGGGCGACTGGTCGGGCTTGTACCGCGACGTCGAGTTGCTGGCGACGGGAGCTAGCTCGATAGAGTTCATGGCCGCGTACCCGGACATCGACGCCGAGAGCGTTCGAGTTCGCGCGCGCATCGGCGGAAGTGCGCCGGCGACCGGTACGGTGCTGCGCGTCGCCGTTGCCGAGGTCGATGGCGCCGAGCCGGTCGGCATGGCAGAGGCCGAAGTCGGTTCTTCGGTCGTCGAACTGGACGTGCCGGTGTCCTGTCCGAAGCTCTGGAGCCCGAATGCGCCGAGCCTGTATCGCGTAGAGGCCGTTCTCGCCGACGAAAACGGCACGCTCGACGCGCAAACAGAACGCTGCGGCTTCGTCAGCCTGAGCACGTCGGGCAAGGAGTTCCGCATCAACGGGGAGCCGTACTACATGCGCGGCACGGGCGATTTCGTGTCGTGCCCCGAGACGGGCTCGCCCGACACCGACCGAGATCGCTGGCGTCGGAAGCTGCAGACGCTCAGAGATTACGGGTACAACTACGTCAGGTGCCAGTCGTACGTCTACGGCCCCGAGTATTACGACGCCGCAGACGAAGTCGGGATACTGATCCAGAGCGAGATGGGAACGCTTGGCGCGTGGGGCAGCAACACGCAGGACCACGTCTATGCGTGGCCGCCGCCGACCCCTGCGTTCAGGGGGGCGCTCAGAAGCCAGTGGAACAACATCGTCGCGCGCGACGTGAACCATCCCTCGGCCAACCTCTACTGCATGAGCAACGAATTAGGCGCCGACACGCACTTCCCGCGCACCGCCTGGCAATGCTACGAGGACACGAAGGCCGTCAAGCCGACAGCGCTGGTGATCTGGACAGACGGCGGCAACAATGACGATTTGCCGCAAGACTTCGTGAACGCCGAGGCGAAGGCCGACGCCGAATGCGAGAAACCGCTCATACAGCACGAGTTCCGCTGGTGGAGTTCATTCCCCGACGTGGCATCCATGCACAAGTACAGCGGCGCGATGAGACCGTATGCGGCCGAGATCGCCATCAAGGCCGCGGCTCGGCACGGCGTCAGCCATGCGCTCGCTGCCGGCGCCAAGAACAGCCAGCATCTGCAATTGCTCGAAGCCAAGGGCAAGATGGAGATGTGCCGGCGAGACAACCCGACGCTGGCGGGCATCTGTCACTTCAACGCAATGGACGCCAACCTGTCGCCCCAGGGCGTCGTGGACGAGTTCTACGAGCTCAAGGTCGCCGATGCCGCGACCTGGCTGCGCACGAACGGCGATACCGTAATCATGTGTAGCCTCGAGTTCGACCAGCGCGTCGTCGAACTGGGCGACACTCTGGCTTGCGAGCTGTACGTATCGGACTTCTCCCACCCCCCGATGACGGGCGCGAGCCTCTCGTGGACTCTGACGGTCGGCGGACAGACGGTCGATTCCGGCGGCGTGGACGTCGACTACACACCGTTCCGCACCAGCCCGCTCGGCGCAATCGAAGCGACGGTCCCCGAGGCGCTGCCGGGGGGCGCGTCTACGTTGAAAGCAACCCTCCGTGTCAAGCTGACCGACGGCGACCGCTCCGTCGAGAACGAGTGGGACCTGTGGGTCCTCCCGAAGTCGGAGCCACCGATCGCGGCGGTGTACGGTTCGCCGAAGCATACATGGTTGACGACGCTCCCGACCGGGCTGCCGACGGTCGAAGAGGGGGATGCACCCGAGGACGCGAAGAGTGTGCTTCTGACCGAGAGACTCGACGACGCCGTCGCCAATCACGTGCGGACCGGAGGCCGAGCCATTCTCGCGGCGAGCGAGGGCCTCGTCCGACCGTTCGGCGCCAAGCTCGGCGAGAGCGCGAGTCACTACTTCTTCACGCCACCGGCCAACTACCCGCCCTACGAAGACGGCCACGACGGCACGATCATCGCCGACCACCCGATGCTGGGCGACTTGCCGCACGAAGGCTACGCCGACTTGCAGTTCTACCGACCGATCACCGGCGCGCCTCCGCTCGATCTGGAGCCGCTTGGTCTCAACGACGCCGACCCGGTGATCCGGGTCATGCACTCGTTCTCGGTCGGGCGGTCGCTGGGGTACCTCGTCGAGCGTCGGCTCGGTGACGGTACCCTCGTGCTGTGCGCGCTCAAGCTCGATCAGACACACGCCGAGGGTCGATACCTGCTCCGGTCGATATGCGCCTATCTCGCAGATGCCAACCCGGCGGATGCACGCGAGATATCCGGCGATGCACTGGCACATATCTCCGAGGCGACCTCGCTGCCGTAGACCGATCAGCCGGAAAGGAACACCATGAACGGACGCGAACGATTCGTGCGTCAGATGAAGTTCGAGCGGGTCGACCGCCCGCTTCGCTACGAGACTCTGGCGTTCTGGGGTAGCACCATAGAGAGGTGGCGCGGTGAGGGTCTGCCCGCCGACGTTGCGCCTGCGGACTACTTCGAGATGGAACTGCCGGTCTATCTGCCCGTGAATTGCGGGTTCACCACGCTGCCGTACGTTCCACCGTTCGAACGCAAAGAACTCGAACGCACGGATCGCCACGTGGTGTTTCAGGATGCCGCCGGCGTCGTCTACCGACAGCTGGTCGAGAGGGCGGAGACGTCTATGCCGCAGTGGCTGCGGTTCCCCGTCGAGACGGCTCGCGACTGGGAGAAGATGCGCGACGAACGGCTCGACCCGGACGAACCCTCGCGCTATCCGGACTGGGCCGAAATGCGCCAAAAGTACGGCGGGCGCGACCATGCGCTGGGCTTGACCATCTGCGGCGCCTACGGCACACCTCGAAGCTGCATGGGCGAGGAAACGCTCGCGCTGACGTATTTCGACGACCCGGGCCTGATCCACGATATCATGCGATGGTGGCTCGATTTCTACACGCGTGTCGTAACGATCGTCACGGACAACTTCGACGACCTCGATTTCGTCTTGCTCTGGGAGGACATGGCGTTCAAGACCGGGCCGTTGATCTCGCCCGAGTTCGTCGAGCGGTTCATGATGCCCTACTACGTGCCGCTGATCTCGCACATCAAAGAGTGCGGGATCGACATCGTCTGGCTCGACACCGACGGCAACGCGGAGGTCCTGCTCGACCAGTTCGTCGGCTCGGGCGTGACGGCCATTTGCCCGTTCGAGATCGCCGCCGGGATGGAGCCGCTGCCAATCCGGAAGAAGTATGGCGACAGATTGGCGATGATCGGCGGTGTCGACAAGCGCGCCGTGGCCGAGGGTGGCGACGTCATGCGCCGCGAGGTGATGCGCAAGGTGCCCGAGCTGCTGCAAGGCGGCGGCTACATCCCGTGCATCGACCATGCCACACCGCCCGATACGTCGTTCGACGACCACCGCGCGTTCGTGGACCTCGTGCGGGAGCTTGGAGAGAAGTACGGGGGGTGAGGGAGGTGCTCGACGATCCCCGCCATACCCGCCCCACAGGAGTGACGCTAGATGACATTCGCATCCCCACCACCCGACCAGAACCCATACCTGATGCTCGTAACGTTTGGTGCGCCGCACTTGGGGGCGTGGACGCCTGAGCACCTCGGCACGTTGAGCGAGTCGCCCTACGCAGGCGTCGCATCATGCACCATGAGCGCGTACGACACCGATCCCGTGCCCGAGCGCGATGAGTTAGGCGCGGCTGTCGAGGCGATCCGCGGCGGGAGCCGCAAGCACGTCTGGCCGTGGGTCTTCACCAACCGCTTCATCGGCAGGGGCGAGGGCCCGGCCCACGACGGCGCCCCGGACGCCGAATACTTCCGCCGCATCAGGGGCTGGGATCTCAACAACGAGACGAGCGCGCTCGCCGATTTCTACGCAATCTGGCGCCTCAGCCTTCGTCTTGCCCGCGACCTTGAAGCGCCCGGCGTGGTGCTCGATTTGGAGGCGTACAACGACTACCGCACGTACGACGTCGACTGTCTGGCCCAATTGCGCGGCGAGAGTGCCGACCGGATAGTCTCGCAGTTGCAGGCCGTCGGTTGCGAGTTAGCGCGGATCGTCGTAGAGGAGTACCGGGAGGCCGTTGTCTGGTCGCTGTTCACGCATCTTGGCGCCGAGGACGCCGCCGAGCACATATGCCGCGGGATGCTCGAAGCGCTGGCAGCAGCCGACGCGCCCGCGGTTCTGGTCGATGGTGGCGAGATGCCGCTGGGGTACTACAGCCCGTCGGCCGAGGCGCTCGAACGGAAGCTAGCGAGCTTCGCCGACACGCTGCGGCCCTTCATGGACCAATTCCCGCGGCACCTGCGCATGGGTGGCACACTCGCGCCCTACCACGGACCCGGTCGTCTCAAGAGTTGGATCAAAGAAGCGTCGGAGCAGGGCGGGCGGACATACCGAAACGCAGCCGAGTTTCGGCCGCTCGTCGACGCTCTGTTTCGCGAATGCGGTCACGTGTGGATCTACGGCGCCTCGGCCGCCGGTTGCGTGCCGTTCAACCCCGCCAACGCGGCGACGACCGAAGCCGTGCACGAGATGCTGACGGCGGCGCTGGGCGGTTGAGCGCCGCAATCGCCCAGCGTCCGAACGGCACCACGAGTTCTCGCAGAGAACTCGCAACGTCCGCAGTAGCGGACGACCCATCATCCCCCAACCCGCTCGTACACGACCACTGCCGAACCCGGTTGGTCCAGTAGCGTCACGGCCACCCCGTCGGCGATCAGCTCGCGGCCGGTGCGCTCTTCGCCATTCTCGGCGTCCATGTCCGTGACGGTGTACGTCGCGGCCGGGTCGACTCCCCGCAGCAGGAACCGCCCCGACTCCAGCGGGCTGTCCGGTCGGCGGAACACCTGCACCACTCCGCCGCCGAGGTCGGGCCGGTCGTACTGCCATGCCGCCCAGGCGTCCGGCGCGAGGCTGTACGAGATCAGCGGGTAGAAGTCGCCGACTAGATACTCCGCTGTCCGGCGCCACTCGGCGATCATCCGGCGCAAGAGGTCGTAGTCCAGGTCGTCGCGCCTAACGTCCCACACGGCGTTCAGGCATGGGACGCGAGTGCTGCGGAGGCAGTACGCGTCCTCTCCCTTGGTGCCGGTGCCGTGGGCGGGAATCCATGACGAGATGCCGAACGTGTGGCACTGCTGGCTGAGCGGCTCGATGATGCAGTCGCTTCTGTGCAGCGGAATCGCCCGGCGAAGCGTCTCGACGTCGTTCCTTCGCCCACCCGAGGCGCACGTGTCGATAGTCATGCCCGGGTGCCTGCGCTGTAGTTCGTCCCAGAACGCCAGCAGCCCTTTCACGTACGCGTTCTCGGTGATGCCCTGTCGGTCGCCGGCGTCGTTCGCGCGCCATCTGTCGAGCGGGTCGGTGTTGAAGTCCTGTCGGTAGAGGTCGATTCCTTCGCTCACGATCAGGCCGTCAACATGCTCGGTGAGCCAATCGAGCGCCTCCGGGTTCCCCAGGTCGAGCAGCCAGTTGTCGCCCTCGCCCAGCAACCACTCGGGGTGCTCTTCGAAGAGCCAGGTGCCCTTCGTCACGCGTTCCGGCTCGAACCAGACGATGCTCTTGACGTCGCGGGCGTGCGTATGGTCCGTGATGGCCCGGAGCCCGCGTGGGAATCGTTTTCTGTCGACCTCCCACGTGCCGACGTGTGGCCAGCCATGCTCATTCACGTACCACCCGGCGTCCATCCACCAGTAGTCGATCTTCAGCCCTTCTTCGAGGTAGCGGTCGACGTGATGGATCTGCTTCTGCTCGTCGGTCTCGATCATCTCGCCGAACTGGTGCGAACCGCACGCCGCGAAGTGAGGTCCTGGCGGCGCGCCGTCGCTCATCGGCGAGTTGTGCGCGCGCATCCATCTGCGCCAGACGTTCTGGGAGCGAATGCGGTCGCCGGACCAGAACTGCAGCACGACTAATGGCGTTCGTATCTCCTCGCCGGGGTGCAGCCTGAAATGCGTCTGTTCCTGCCCGGCCCGGACGCGCAAACGCCCGTCGTCGCCGCGAGAGAACTCCGCCGCCCATTGTCCGGGCCACCCGATGGCGACGATGGCCCCCGTTGAGCCGGCGTGTTCGAGCGTGGCCGATGGAGGCGCCCATCCGTCAGGGCTCGACGTCGGCAGACGCCATTCGGCGTTGAAGTACGACATATTCTCGTTCGTCGACCGTCCGCCGCCGGCCGCCAGCGCGACACGACCGCCGGGCGGCATCGGAGTCGCGAACGGCTCATAGTCGGCCGCCGTGCACGGGCTGCCGCGATGGTGATGGAACACGCATTCGGCGTCGGCCGGGCCGTCGAGCCATGCTTCCATCGCCATCAGGTCGGAGACGATGGGCGCATCGGCGTCGCCGTCGTTGCGAACGTAGGCTGTCCACTCGACCGTCGGGAAGTCGTCATACAGCAGCGCTACGCACCGGATCGTCAACCCCGATTGCGGGTCGCGCCAGACGAGAGTGCGCTCCTCGCCGCGCTCGGTCCGTGAGGGGCCGTCCAGGTCGAAGTCCCAGCCAGCGGGAGATTCAGTCCATGGCGTGCCGTCACAGTCGAACGCTATCGGCGAGCCATCCGCGCCGCCGAACGACGCGTCGAACCAGAGTCGGGCGCGCTCGAGTTCGTCGTCTGTCGGCCGCGTCGGGTCATGGAGCGTAGCTGTCATATCGCATATTCCTTGCGGGTGTCTGCCCTATGCACCGGGTGTGGATCCCAATGGCTCGAACACCATCTGCCCTGCCGGCACTGGTACGTCGATGCTCTGAGATGCGGTCCACCGGGGGCGTTTCACAATATCGGACTCGGTTTGGCTGAAGTATAGCACGCCGCGCTGTCCGGTTTCGGCATCGTCGACGAGGGCGGCGTAGACCTCGTCCTTCTCGCCGTCGATGACGGGGTAGTCCTCGGCACCGGTGCCTAGGTACGAAGCGTTGCTCAGCACGCCGGCTACCATCCGCCAGAACCCCGGATCGGTCGCCGGGTGGTCCTGGTGGTCGTCGGACCATCTTGGGTCGCCGTGGCTGCCCTTTCGGTTCGCCGAGCGCGGGTACACGAGCGATCGCCCTCGGCCGACCGTCGCCACACGGGCTTCGACGCCTGCGTCCGTGAGTGCCGAAGTCTCGTCGAACTTGAACAGCTCTGAGCCTGCCTCTGAGTCGCCATCGAGCGTTGCCGGGAAGCCTATGTCGTGCGTGATG
>CAZSJP010000174.1:0-8126 GCA_964606675.1 uncultured bacterium | reverse complement strand
ACCTAAGGCGTTCGCCGACCTCGGCCCCTTCGTCAAGCTCGGTGCGCGGGTCGTCTTGGTACACGTGCAGGAACCCATAGCGACCGTCTTCGCGGACCGTCATTGCGCCGCAGACGACGCCGTCGCCGTCGACCGCACTAACTTCGGTGCCCGCCGCAATCGGCTTGCCGTCGAGGTAGAGCGAGCCATAGAGGTCCATCCACTCCGTCGTCGGGGTCAGGGCCGACGTCGCCGGCGTTGCCGATGGTTCGGTCATTGACGGCGCATCCTTGGCCATCGGAGGTGAATCGCTGCCGTATCGGTAGTTCAGCACCGCCGGCGCCGAGAGATGCATCCAGTAGCCGTGACCGTACTGCATCTTCGCAAGATCGCTGAACGGGCTGCCGGGTACGTAGGTCTCTGCGCCCGCGGAGAACCCACCGACGATGTTCACACGGTCGAGCACGCCGGCCAAGGCGTCTGCCGGAGCCATGGCGGCAGACGGCAGGTAGCTGACTAGGTTCCAGCCTGCTTCGAGCGCCACGGGCACGTCGTCGTGGATGACGCCACCGTAGCAGATCAGGTCGCCGGGCTCGTCCATACGCACCCAGTAGCCGTGGTAACCGTCGAGCGTCGTCAGGTCGCTGAACGCTTGCAGCGTATCGACATACGTCCGCGCGCCGCCCCACGCCTGATCGAAGCCCGACACGTACGAGTACTTGCCGTCGATCATCGCCAGGATGTCGGCTAGAGACGTGTCGCGAGCTGAGACACCCAGCGAGAGCAGATGCAGACCCGCCTCGAGGTGCCTTGGAGCGACGGTGCTCGTCGTAACGTCGACGCGGGTCACCATGTTATGGTTGCCGTAGACGAGCGTGTGGGAGGTCGGAACGTCGTTCACGAAGACCCGCAGAGTGTCGCCGATCTGGGCGCCTTCGTCGACGTCGGGAGTGCCGGCGTCGTCCGCGTAGACGTGAAGCAAGCCGTACGAGCCGGCTTCCGTCACGACGTGCGACCCGCACACGATGCCGTCCGGGTCGCGCACGCTGACGACCGTACCGACAGGTATCGGCAGACCGTCGAGCGTCGAGGCGTCGCTGTACGACTCCATGAAGAACGGACTCGATGTCAGCGGATGGATCGGGGATACGTCGAGCATCAGACCTTCGATTGGAAGCTCCACGCCGGCGAACTCCTGCGGGTACGCGCCAGGAGCCGTCACGTGCAGAGCGTAGCGTCCCGACGCGTAGCCGTAGCCTGCGAACCATCCGTCGGCGCCGACGTCCAGCGTATCCACCGGTTCATCCAGCGCGTCGCTGAGAACGACGCGGCCGCCATCGGCCCGATGGCTACCCCGGAGCGAGACCCATCCGGTGAACGCTGGCTCGTCTGCGGAGAGGACCGTCAGGGAGATGGGCAGCCAAACCGAGTCTTGCGATGCGTCGTTGGTCGTGACGAGGGCCAGCGCCTCGTACGTGCTGTCGACGTCGAGCCCGGTTGCGTCCAGCGTCAGCGTAACGGCCGCTCTCCGATCCTTCTCGACAGTGCCGGAGGTCTGCTCCAGGATGAGCCACGGCACGTCGGTCGGCAAGCTATCGGTGCTCATCTCGGCCATCTGCCACAGCAGAAGGTCGGGCCCGCCGTTGCCGATTCCGATCGTCCAAGCCTCCTGCCGGCCCAGCCGGACCGATCGGTCAACCTTTGCGGCCGCAACCTGAATGCTGCCACCGATCCCGACGACCAGTCTGCCCGCCTGATCGGCCTCGAACTCGCTGACGCCGCCGGAGGCAAGGTTGTTGCCGTCAAGGTCGCCGTAGGTCCAGCTCGCGCCGTTGTCCACCGACGCGCGGAAGCCGACGCCGTACACGCCGGTCGAGTCGACTCGCACCGTGCCGAAGAAACGGTCGTCGTTGCCGACGTCTTCGAGGAACCCTCCGGCGAACCACGTCCAGGTGGTGTCGTTCGCGACCGTGCCCCACGGTCCGACGCCGAACTGGCCGAGCACGTCCGCGCCCTGGCCCGCGACGCTGGTGACCGACGGCTCGTAGAGACGGCCGGTGAGCCGTGCACTGGCAAGGCCTGGCGCGGCGTACACCTCCGCCGGGCCTTCGAGCCGAACAACGTCGGCCACGCTCTGCAGCGCCAGATTCTCACCGATGCGCACATCGTCGATTCGCCACCCATCGCTCTGGCTGGTCGCTGCATGATTGGAGCCGTTGCCGTTGTCGTCGAGCACGAACCGCACGCGAACCGCCGTTGCACCGATGAACTGGCTCAGGTCGATAGAGACCTTCGTCCAGCTACTCACCGTGCCTGCCCCCCAGCGCCCAACGCTGTACCACACTTGTCCGTTGTCTGGCGAGACGTAGGCGCGAACGTAGTCGTGTTCGTTCCAGTAGTAGGTGTTCGAATAGAGCGAGTATTTGTGCCAGAACGTGAGTACCGGGCTGACCGCGTCGGCCATATCTATGCTGCCAGCGAGCGTCAGGCTGCTGAATGCCAGCCCGGCGTAGTTGCCCAGCGGGCTGTCGTGCGCCAGAAACGGCCCCGAGTGCCCGCCGGCGATGAATTCCCAACTCGACGTAAGCCAGTTGGCTGCTGACGCGCTGTCATCGAAGTCGTCCTTGAACGGATACGTCAGGTCGGCAGGCTGAACCAGTTCGACTATCTCCACGTCGTCGATATGCCAGCCGTCGCTCTCGTTGCCGGCGCCGTTGGACGTCAGCCGGAAACGCACCAGAACAACCGGATTGCCGCGGTACGGCGACATGTCGATCTCATCCTGCCGCCATGCGGCGGAGCTTCCCGTGAGGAAGTACTCCTGTGTCCACGAGACGCCGCCGTCGGTCGATACCTCGACGTATCCCCAGTCGTAGTTCGGCTCGTACGAGTACCGCTCCCAGAAGCGCAACACGGGTATCTGAGCGCCGCTGAGGTCGATAGCTATCGTCAGACTGGTGTTCTCATTCGGGGAGTAGCTGCCCGCAGGGCTGTCGGTCCAGTGCCACTCGCCCGAATGCGAGCCGATGTTCGAGAGATCCCACGGCGAGTTGGCGAACCAGCTACCCTCGCCCTGCTCGATGTCGTCGGTCCATGGGAACGTCACGCCGCGCGGGCCGTCGTCGATAGCTACGTCGTCGATGAACCAGCCGTCGGCCTGGGTTGTGGCGTTGCTCGAAAGGCGGAATCGGAGGCCTATCGTCTCGCCGACATAGGCGGCCAGATCGACGCGCTCCCTCGCCCACGTCGTGTCGAAGCTCGTAACGCGCATTACTTCTGACCACGTCTGCCCGCCGTCCTTCGAGACCTCGACGCGGCCGAAGTCGATGCCGCTCTCCAGCGCGTATCGGTGCCAGAACGTCAGCACCGGCGACGTCGCGCCCTGCAGGTCGACGCGCGTCGCCAACGCTGTGTTTGCGTTGGGCGGGTATGCTCGATCGGGACCCGTCTTCCAGCATGTCGGCTCGCTGTGGAACGTGGCGCCGGTCGGTCCCCATGGCGAACCCCAACTCCAGTTCGTCGAGTTCGCGTTCATGCTGTCCGCGAACGGGAACGTTGCCGTCGGTATCGTATAGCTCGCAGTAACGACGTTGCTTCCGAGGCTGACGTTCGAAAGCGAGTCGACTATGTATATGCGGTAGCTGTATCGTGCCGGCTCGATGGCCGCGAGCGTGTCCGTCCAGGACCTTACGGTCTGGTCGGTGATGGTCTTGATGCGCTGGCTGCTGCGGCTCAGGGCCGTGCTGGTGCCGCGGTAGATCTCATATCTGTCGAAGTCGTCGTCGTTGTTTCGCGTCCAGTTCAGCCTGGCGTGGTGCATCGTGCTGCCGACGATCGGTTCGATCACTGTGGCGGCCGGTAGTTCTTCGATGCGCACGTCGTCGAGCCACCATCCGTCGGATTGGCTTGTCTGCTCGTGATTGCTGCCGTTGCCGTTGTCGTCAAGCGTGAAGCGTATCCTTACCGCGGACGCGCCGATCAGCCCGTATGCCTCCGGCTTCAGGTCGATGGTAACCTTCGTCCAGGTGTCGAGAGTGCCCGCCCCCCAGACACCAATCTGGTACCACACCTGGCCGTTGTCAGGCGAGGCGTACACGCGCACCTTGTCGTGCTCGTTCCAGTAGTACGTATTCGAGTAGAGCGAGTATTTGTGCCAGAACGTCAGCACCGGGTTCTGCGCGGCTGTGAAATCCATCGACCCCGCAAGTGTCAGACTGCTGAAGGCCAACCGGCCATGAGGACCGACGGGACTCTCATGCATCAGATTCCCCGACCTGCCTCCGGCGACGTACTCCCAGCTTGATGTCAGCCAGTTCTCCGCCGACGTGCTATCGTCGAAGTCGTCCACGAACGGGAACGGTATCTCCGAGACCAGATCGACGATCTCGAAGTCGT
This sequence comes from uncultured bacterium, assembly GCA_964606675.1. GTDB lineage: Bacteria > Latescibacterota > MWCZ01 > MWCZ01 > MWCZ01 > CAZSJP01. The sequence goes on along the minus strand of CAZSJP010000174.1, from coordinate 3,752 downwards.
CGAGATGCCAGCCGTCGCTCTCGGCCCCGGCGCCGTTAGATTGTAGCAGGAATCTGATGGTAACGTTGGGGTTGCCGACATACGGCGATAGATCGATCTGCTCCTGCACCCAGCTGGCCTGGCTTCCAGTGACGTAGTACTCGCGCGTCCAACTGACGCCGCCGTTGGTGGAGACGTCGACATAGCCCCAGTCGTAGTTCGGCTCGAACGAGTAGCGCTGCCAGAACCGCAAGACGGGGGACGCGCCCGGCGGAATCGCGAGGGTCATCTTCAGACCCGCGCTCTCGTTCGCCGCGTAACTGCCGGCGGGGCTGTCACTCCAGTGCAGCGACCCCGAATGGCTTTCGGACGTGTCGAGCCCCCACGGCGAATCGGCGAACCACTCGTCCAAAGCGGTTTCCGCGTCGTCGACGAACGGGAATGCAGCCACGCGGATACCGTCGGAGACGTCCACGTCGTCGATGTACCAACCGTCGCTCGAGACGCTGCCGTTGGTCTGCAGGCGGAATCTGAGGCCTATCGTCTGGCCGACCCAGGGATTGAGCGAGATGCGCTCTTCCTGCCACAGTGTGTCGCGCCCCGTGACCCGCATGAGCTGCGACCAGGTGTTGCCGGCGTCGGAGGATAACTCCACGTAGCCGTTATCGGCGGCGCTCTCGGTGTCGTAGCGGTGCCAGAAGCTCAAGACAGGTTCGTTGGAACCGGCAAGGTCGATCACCGTTGCCAACGCAGAGTTGGTGCTATGATCGTAGGTTGCGTCGGGGCTGTCGGTCCAGCTTGACGGTGCGCTGTGGTACTTGGCGGTCGTCGGCCCCCACGGCGTGCCCCATGCCCACGCGGTAGTCGTGTCCGCCATGCTGTCGCTGAACGGGAATGTGTTGGTGGGGACGGAGTATCCCCCGGTCACCACCTCACTCCCAAGGCTGACGTTCGACAGGGAGTCGACCACGTAGATCCGGTACGAGTAGAGAGTCGGCTGGATCATCGCCACCGAGTCAACGTAGGACGTCACGGCAGGATCGTGGATGGACGCGACGAGGCTGCTTGAACGGCTCACGCTTGCGCTTGTGGCGCGCCGGATCTCGTAATAGCGAAAGTCGCTGTCTGCGTTCTCGGTCCAGTCGAGCGAGACGTGGTGCATCGAGCTACCGATGAGCGAGAGCGAGACCTCGGCCGGTTGCTCCTCGATCCTGACGTCGTCGATCCACCATCCGTCGGACTGACCAGTCTGCTCGTGGTTGCTGCCGTTGCCGTTGTCGTCTATGGTGAATCTGACTCGCACCGCGGAAGCTCCCACGAACTGGCTCAGGTCGACGACGACCTTCGTCCAGCTGGTGAGCGATCCGGCCCCCCACGTGCCCTTGAGATACCACACCTGCCCGTTGTCGGGCGAGACGTACACGTGCACCTTGTCGTGCTCGTTCCAATAGTACGTGTTCGTGTACAGCGAGTATTTGTGCCAGAACGACAGCTCGGGATGCGTCGCACCGCGCAAGTCGAGCGCGCCCGCAGTCACGAGGCTGCTGAATGCGAGCCTTCGGTAGCTGCCGGCCGGACTGTCGTGCATCAGGTTGGGGCTGGAACGTCCACCCGCCCGGTATTCGAAGCTTGAGGTGAGCCAGTTGTCCGCCGAACTGCTGTCGTCGAAGTCATCTATGAACGGGTAGGCCAGTTCCTGCGTCACGTCGGAGATTTCGAAATCGTCGAGGAACCACCCGAGGCTTCCGCTGCCCCCATCGGAGATCAGTCGAAAGCGGATCAGGACCTCGGACACCCCCACGTAGGGAGACAGATCGATCCTCTCCTCTCGCCAGCTCATGTCGCTGCCGGTCACGAAACAGCGCCTCGTCCAGTTGGCGCCACCGTCGGCCGACATCTCGACCTGGCCCCAGTCTGCGTTCGGTTTGAACGAGTACACCTGCCAGTACGAGAGCATCGGCATCACCGCGGTGCCCAAGTCGATCGCGAGGGTAAGCGACGCGTCGGTGCTCGGCGCGTAGCTCCCTGCCGGCGAGTCGGACCAGAACCAGTCGCCCGTGTGGGGGTCGATCCCCTCGGCTTCTGCGGTGCCGCCCTTCACGATTGCCCACGAGCCGGCCGGCGTGAAGTCGAAACTCACCGAATCGACCGGATCGCTGTGCGGGAACGGAAGCGGATGCGTGCGCAGGATCTTCTCGACGCCTGCGGAGTAGGCGCCGGCCGTATCCACGACGAAGATGCGATAGTAGTACGCCGTGTAGGCGACCAGATCGCTGTCGGTGGCGGAGGTCGCCGAGCTGGCATCGAACGTGTCGACCAAGGCGCTGGTCGGGGACACGCCGGCGACTTGGGCCCTGCGGATCTCGTAGCGAGCGAAGTCCGCGCTGTCGTAGGTGCTCCACGTCAGCGACACCGAGTGGGTGCCGGTGGCTGTTGCGTCGAACGTGGCGACGTCGCCGGGCTGCGCGTTCGCCGCGGCAGACCCGAGCGACATCAGCCATAGGGATACGAAAATCGGGCGCACAAGGATTCTCGCTACCATAGCGGTCTACTCCCATGGGGGATGGTGAGTATGACAATCCTACATAATCAATATACCAGAGATAGCGGACGACTGCCGAGAGCGTCTCACCTACAAAAATGACTCCGTGCCCAAGAACCGTCAAGTGCGTGACGCCGTTGTGACCTGCCTCACATCATGCCGACGGCCCGGAGCGGGTCGATAGGCTCACTCATCCGGCCAGTGCTGAGGGCTTGACGCCGCCCCGAACCTTGCTCCATGGCGAGGTGGGCTGCACACTTGAATGGTCCCACAGATACACACTGGCGAACAATATCCTGATGCATGAGGTCCGCAACCGATGGCGCGAAGGCTACCGACAACCGGCGAGAACATGTTTCTGCGCATCAAGCGCATCCGCAACGAATACGAAAGTCGTACTGGCAGACCCGCGATCAACCTCAGCGTCGGCGAACCGGACGGCATCCCGACCGAAGTCGCTCGCTCGGCCGCGGCTGTGGCGTGCACTTCGACGGACCGGCTGATGCACGTATACCAGGACAACGGCGCTCCGGAAGGGTTCGAGCGAGCGCTCCTGGGCCGACATATTCCGGCGCCGGTGATGGATGCCGACGGGCTGGCGACGCTGCCGCTGCCGGGCATCAAGCCGATGATCGGCTTGTTGCCGCTGGCCTGTGGCGCCGGACGGCCCGACACGGCGCCGCCGATGGTAACCGGCACGACCAAGCCCGGATATCCGGTCATCAGCACGTGGTCGGCCTACACGGGGTGCGAGTACGCCGACTGGCCGCTATACGTCGAGCATGCATTTCGCCCGCAGTTGGCCGATGCGCCTCCTGGCGCCGACCTGGCGCTGTTCAACTACCCCAACAACCCGACGGCGACGGCCATGACCGAGGATGGCTGGCGCCGGATAATCGAGTGGGCCATAGCGGGCAACGTGCGCCTGGTCAACGACGCCGCGTATGCGGGCCTCGTGCATACGAATCATGCGACGCTTGCCGAGGTGGCGGTCGGCTACCCGGAACTGGAGTGGATGGAGCTGTTCAGCGCCTCGAAGAGCCACAACGCGACGGGTTGGCGCGTCGGGGTGGCGCTTGGTCACGAGGATTTCATCGCGGACATGGCGATGATCAAGGGCAATACCGACAGTGGCATCGCCGCGCCTATGGCCGTCGGCGTGATGAGATCCATCGCCGAGGACCGGGCCGGGCTCGACGGCATACGCGACGTCTACGGCAAGCGCATAGAG
>CAZSJP010000173.1:5485-8173 GCA_964606675.1 uncultured bacterium | reverse complement strand
GAGCGGCATGGATTGGACCGAGCCAGCTGCTCTTCGCCCGGTCATCGAGCCGTCGGCCGACTTCGTTCGTGTTGCCGACGGATTCGTCACGCCGATGGAGGGCCACGAGGTGCGGCTCTACTCGACCGCCTCTGCCGCCACGTAGAGTCGGATCGCTTGCCGCCCGGGTGCACGCATTCCCGGCATGACGAACGTCTTGCGCACGACGAAGCCTGCGTCGCCTAGGAGCGCCGAGGTAGTCTTCCACTCGTACGCCCGGTTGCGGTGGCGCTCGTCGAACCTGACGTAGGTCGCCCCATCGCGCACGAATCCCGTGAAGTGCACTTCGGCGGTTGCCGATGCCCGGTCGTGCTTCGTGCGTGAGACGACGATGCAATCGTTCGTGTCGACCGCCAGCCATTCGCCGTCGGCCCATTCCTTCCGCAGGCCGTACGGCGTGTAAGCGTCAAGCAGCAGCCAGCCTCCCGGCGCAAGCGCACCCCGCGCGGCATCGAACGCCAGCGACCAGTCGGCAAGAGAGGGCAGGTAGTTCAGGCTGTTGAACCAGCAGGTGACCAGGTCGACCCGTTCGGGCAGTTCCAGTCGTCGCATGTCCTGACGAAGCCACGTCACGTCGACTTTCCTCGCCCGTGCACGTTCACGCGCGGCGGCGAGCATATCGGGCGACTGGTCGATCCCGTAGACGCGCCGGCCCTGGGCGGCCATGCCGACCGCGAACGTCCCCTCGCCGCATGCAACGTCGGCAACGCTCCCGGCACCGAGGTTGTCGGCGTCGATGCCCAAGCGCGAGACGATCCCGGGGAAATCCCTGACCAACTGCGCGGCATGGTACGTCCAGTGCCATGCGTACGCCTGGGCGAAGGCCGAGCCGAATGCCGGCATGTCATCTGACGGGGTCATCCTGTATGCATACCTACTAGCGTCGCTGCGTTCCCGCCCGGCGGTTTGAGACTACATCAGTGAGACGTACCATTGACGATGGAATATCGCATCGGGGATCGGACGGGCAATGCCGACGGTACTGATAGTAAGCAACCAGGTCGAAGCCAGGAATGCCATCGCATCCGACGTGGAGGGGTTCGGCCTTGAAGCCCTCACCGCGGCTGACATGGGCACCGCGCTGGTTGCCATCGCGGAGCACGCGCCCGAAGCGATGCTGCTGGACATCTTCGACAGAACGCACGGGCCGGAATCGGCGTGGCGAGCGCTTCTGCAACAGGTGCCGCAGGGAGTCTCGGTGGTTCTGCTCATGCCGGAAGAGGCTCTGCAGCGGCTCGAATTCCCACCTCAAGTGGTCGATTTCATCCTCGTCCCGTTCGGCAAGGTCGAGCTGGAAGCGAGGCTGCTGCGCGTCCTGGGCGTCGATGCGTCGGACTCGGACGGCACACTTGTGAAACGGGGCGGCCTCGTAATCGATTTCGAGCGGTACCAGGTTTCGCTGAAGGGCCAGCAGATCGACCTGACGCTGAAGGAGTTCGAGCTCCTTCGCTTCCTGGCCGAGAATCCGGGCAAAGTCCACACGCGCGAGTCGCTAATGGCCCGCGTATGGGGGTACGACTACTTCGGTGGCACGCGAACCGTCGACGTTCACATTCGGCGTATCCGGGTCAAGCTGGAGCCGCTCGCCGACGAGTGTATCGACACGGTGCGCGGCGTGGGATACCGTTTCCGCGAGTAGGCGAGGATGATGGAACAGGCAGACAGCAAATACGTCCTGAAGCAGGCCAAGGACCACCGCGTGAAGTTCATCCGGTTGTGGTTCACCGACGTCCTTGGGTTCTTGAAGAGCTTCGCAATCGGCCTCGACGCGCTCGAAGACGCGCTCGAAGAGGGCGTGGGGTTCGACGGATCGGCTATCGAAGGGTTCGCCAGCGTTGACGAGAGCGACATGCTCGCCTTTCCGGATGCCGCGACATTCCAGATCCTGCCGTGGCGACCGCAGGAGAGCCACGCCGTCGCGCGAATGATCTGCGATATAAGGCATCCCGATGGCCGAAACTTCGAGAGCGACCCGAGGTGGGTGCTCAAGCGCAGCCTGAAGCGGGCGCACGAGATGGGGTACACGTTCTACGTGGGCCCGGAGCTTGAGTACTTCTATTTCAAGTCGGCCGACCCACCCGCCGAGGGCCTTGACAAAGGCGGCTATTTCGACCTTACGCCTCTCGACGTTGCATCGGACCTACGCCGCGACACCGTCATGATGCTCGAGAAGATGAACATAGACGTCGAGTACAGCCATCACGAGCACGCTCCGTCGCAGCATGAGATCGACCTGCGCTACTCCGACGCGCTGACGATGGCGGACAACATAATGACCACTCGGCTGGTGGTGAAGGAGATTGCCGCCAAGTACGAACTCTATGCCAGCTTCATGCCCAAGCCGCTCTCCGAGCACAGCGGCAGCGGCATGCACACGTACCTCTCGCTCTTCCGAGGCGAGGAGAACGTGTTTTACGACGCGGACGACCCGCGCGGAATCTCGCTGATCGGCAAGCAGTTCATCGCCGGCCTGGTGCGGCACGCCCCCGAATACACGCTGCTGGCCAACCAGTGGGTCAATTCGTACAAGCGCCTCCTCACGGGCCACGAAGCTCCCGCCTGCACCGCGTGGGGCTATGGCAACCGCATGCATCTGGTGAGAGTGCCGTCGGTCAGGCCGGGGCGGCAGGAGTCCACGCGAGTCGAGCT
>CAZSJP010000173.1:0-5475 GCA_964606675.1 uncultured bacterium | reverse complement strand
GCCGGACGTCGCGTGCAACCCGTATCTGCTATACGCCGTACTGCTGAACGCCGGCATCGAAGGCGTGCAGGAGGGGTACGACCCGATACCTCCCATGGAGACCGCCATCGAGGACCTCGGCCCCGACGAACTCAGAGGCTTGGGGGTCGAGCAGCTGCCCACCGACCTTCACGAGTCGATCGACCGTGCCGCCGAGAGCAACCTGGTGCGTAACACGCTTGGGGACAACCTGTTCGAGAAACTGCTCACGAACAAGCGCTTGGAGTGGCGGCGGTTCATGAGCCACGTCACCGACTACGAACAGAGCCACTATCTGCCAATACTCTAGCACCCCCGATCGGCGCGGCGCAATCTGCCGTGCTTAAGTGTGAGACATTCGGCGCAAGTCCTGCGCATAAGTGCCTCGTTGAGGTATCTTTACGAAGTTCGATCCACCCGACGTCTACGCCGATGGCTCTGCAGCTACGCCCGCGATGCTCTGTTGCACGTATCGAGCCTCGGCCATGGCATGACTCTTGCACCGAGCCCTATGTGTCGCTGGACGCCGAACCGGGCGAGATCGGCTCGTGTTGGTCGGTGGCTGGGAACCGCAGGATGCATTCCCGTGTCCTATTGACAAACGCGTCAATCGGAACGTACTTGGTAACGGCTGGCCGTCACACTTTCTCCACTTCGGCGTTTGTGGCAAGGCGGGAGCCGGCGAGGGTAGATGCTATGTCTGATTCGAAGACGCGGAACACGCATATCAGCCGTACGGGAAGCGTCCAGGACCGAATGACGTGCAACTTCGCCATGGCGAAGACACTTCGGTCGGTGTTCGACCATGCCGTCTCCGGCGTAGCTTTGCTCGCCACCGACGGGCAGATAGGGTACTGCAACTCAGCGTGGCGACGGTTGCTGGGGCACGACGTTGGCGCTGTCGATCCCGTGGGGCAAAAAGTGTCCATCTGCTGGGACGAGAACTCTCAGTCGACGCTGGCGCTGGAGTCGTTCATCGGCGGCCTGAACGAAGATTGGCACGCCGATGCCATGATGGCCGGCGCAACAGGTTCGCTGCTGGAAGCGTCGGTTACCGTGACCCCACTCCATGGCGATGGGGATGAGATCGCCGGGCTCGGTGTGGTTCTCACGACGGCGAGCGGCCTCGCCGCGTATATGCTGGCGCCCCGTGTGACGGGCCCGGCCGACCTGGATTCGACGGCGAATATGCTTCACCGCGCATCTGCGCGGCTGATCCGCGAATACCACGATAGGATGCATGAAGCCCAAAGACTGAGGCAGGCCCGGGCAGAAGGCTGAGCACGCCTCGGGTAGGGCCGGCCAAACGGTCCGTCCGGCGGCGACGTAAGGGGCCACGCGCGGGTTGGCGTCTTGGTTGCATGGATTCGCGCAATCGGGTCTGGGCGCTTCGGCCCCGGCATGTGGGTCCAGGCGTCCCGATTGGCGATGCGCCCGTCGCTGCAATCGACCGCTAGGTCCATCTTTCCTCATAGCAGGTCTCGTACATCGCCACCACGTTCTCCGGTGGCCCTACGGCCTGTATGTTGTGACACGGAGCCATGATGTAGCCGCCGCCTCGGCCCAGCGTGGCCAGGTTGTCGACAACCTCCTGCCGGACCTCCGCCACCGTGCCGAACGCGATCGTGTGCTGGTTGTCCATGCCTCCGTGGAACACGAGTCGGTCGCCGAAATCCCGCTTCAGCCCTTCCCGGTCCATGCCGGTGCATCGCCACTGAACCGGATTCAGCACCTCGATGCCGGCATCGATCATGTCGGGGATCATAGGTCGAATCGCCCCATCGTTGTGGTGAAAAACCCACACCCCGGCCTCCCGCAGGAGGTCGATGTGGCGCTTCGCCATCGGTACGTAATATTCCAGAATCTGCTCCCTCGACATCATCAGCGAGCGCTGCGACCCGAAGTCGTCCGCGACGAACGAGTATAGCACCCTCCCAGGAATGGCTTCCACAATGCGCTGGGTCTCGACGTAGGCCAGGTCGAACAACTTCTTGAGGCAGTAGCGAGCGATCTCCGGGTTTTCGATGAAGTCGATGAAAGACTGTTCGAGGCCGCGCAGATAGCCGTAGAGCATGAACGGCGACACGTTGTTCGCATGGCACGGCAGATGTTCCTTGCCGCGAACGTCGTCTTCGATGTGCGAGTACTCCCACCAGTCGGGGTCCGGCCACCGGTAGCCGGCTTCTATCTCGGCAACGGTGTCGTACTCGGCGAGCGGGTGATGGACGCACTCGTTGTACGTGCCCGTGGCGTATGTGATTTGCTCGTAGCGCAAGCCGAGGACGTCTTCGCCATCGGGCAGCGTCGGGCCGACGTACCGTCCGCCGGCGCCAACCGACGCATCTATGTGCAGTTGCTCGAACAATTCGTCGGTATCGCCGAGGCCCAGGTGAGCCAGGAGCTTGTCGGTGGCTTCCCGCGTGGCCGAGTAGCCCATCGGGACGCGATCGGGCTTCTGTCTGCTGAGTACGGCTTCCCAACGCTCTCGCGGCGTCATGGTGTCGGTTGGCATACGATGTCTTTCGTGAATGTGGGCGGCGACAGATCGTTGGCCGGCAGCAAGCGGCCTACGTTTCGTAGGCTTGAGGCTCGCACAGCGAACCCCAAACCACCGTTGGTCGGCGGCAAACGCGCGGAGTTCGCGCAGCGAACTCCTGATGTCCGTTGGCCTGCGTTCACGCAGGCTAGCGGACAAGACCCTCTTCGTATCCCGTCTCGTACATGGCGACCACGTTCTCCGGCGGGCCGACGGGCTGGATATTGTGGCATGGTGCAATGATGTATCCGCCCCCGTCGCCCAGGATACGCAGATTGTCGATCACCTCTAGCCGCACGTCGTCGACGGTTCCGAATGCTATCGTCTGCTGATTATCCACCGCGCCATGGAATATGAGTCGGTCGCCGAAATCGCGCTTGAGTCCCTCGCGTTCCATTCCCTGGCAGCGCCACTGTACGGGGTTCAGTACGTCGATGCCGGCCTCGATCATGTCCGGGATGATCGCGCGGACGGCCCCGTCGGAGTGGTGGAACACGAACGCTCCGGCGTCGTGCACAAGGTCGATCATCCGCTTCATGCGAGGAATCAGGAACTCGTGCACCTGCTTCGGCGAGAACAACAAGCTCTCCTGCGACCCCATGTCTTCCGCCACGTAGCTGATAAGGACCTTGCCCGGGATCGTCTCGAAGACGCGCCGCGAGTTCTCGTACGCCAGGCCGAACAGCTTGTCGAGGCAGAAATGGACGATGTCCGGGTTCTCAACGAGATCGACGAACGCCTGCTCCATGCCTCTGAGATTGCAGTACGCGAGAAACGGCTCTGAGCCACCCCCCTGAATCGGCGCGCTCTCTTTGCCCTTCACGTCGTCCGGCAGATGCGAGTAGTCCCACGAGTCGGGGCTGGGCCAGTCATACTCGCGCTCAAGCTCGTCGAGCGACTCGAACCGCGCGAGCGGGTGGTACACGCACTCGTTGTAGACGCCCGTGGCGTACGTCGCAGTCCGACGCCGACACCCGAAGATGTCCTCGCCTTCCGGGGCCGGCGGACCAACGTATTTCCCACCGACGCCGTGGATTCTGTCGATGTGCAATATGTCGGCGGCCTCGTCGAAGCTGCCGACGCCCATATGTCGGATCAGCTTCTCGCTGGCTTCGGCGGTACCCCAGTAGTCCATCGGTACACGATCGGGCTTGCTACGGGTCAGTACGGCTTCCCATCGTTCCCTGGGCGTCATCGTCTCTTTGGGCATACGGATGTCCTCCGGGCTACGCGCGAGTCCTCAAGATCGCACCAACGGCCTGTCGGGCCAATCCGGGGCGAGTGTCGCAACAGACCCACTCGGACGTTTCCCTGCGCATCGACGCGCCATATATTGTTCTGCTCGCAGCCGAATCCCACACGAGATTGAAGGAGGATGCCAGTGAAGAACATCGGCGTGGGCATGCATAGGCCGCATATGCGTGAGGTTCCGCAGTTCGACCTGCCGCCAGGCTACGAGTATCGGGATTTCGCCAACGGGGATGGGGCGATCTGGCAGGAGTTGCAGAGCGAAGCGAACGCCGAGTTCGATGGTGTTTGGCCAGACGCGTTCCAGCGCGAGTTCGGCGGTCACGAGTCCGAGCTTCCTGGGCGAAGCTGGTTCGTGGTCGATCCCAGTGGCCGCGACGTCGCTTCGATCACCGCGTGGTGGAGAGATGGGCACCCGCAGCAGGGGCTGATCCATTGGGTCGCGGTGCTGTCCGATCAGCGGGGCAGGAACTTGGGCAAAGCGATCATGACCAGAGCGATGGTCCGGTTGGCCCAGGAGTACGACGAAGCCTACCTGAGCACCTCAAGCGCACGAATCCCGGCCATCAAGATATACCTTGACTTCGGGTTCGTGCCCGACATGGAACGGGACCGCGCGGAGGAAGCGTGGACGGAGGTGAGAGAGCATCTGAAGCACGCCGCGCTGGGCAATGCTTGACGCAGCGCCCGTTGATGGCTACGATGGCCCGGCTCGTCCACCGAGGAGCGCTCCCGCTGCGGCTAACACGGTGCCGGCGACCTTGAACCACACTGGCTGTCGGCCCCACGGGGAGACAATCGAGTACACGCCGGGCACGAGTATCATGACGGCAAGCCCGGTCGCCGGGGTCATACCCGCCTCGGGTGCGATGAGCGTCGTCACGTATCCGCCCATCCACGCCACGACCAAGCCGATAGCAACCGATGCCACCATGAAGCCGGTCGACAGCTTGCGGTCCGGCCGGAAGCCGGCGAGCCCGAACACAAACACCACCGCGGCCACAACGAAGGCGTAGCCGGCGATTGCCCCGACGATGATGCGCACCATGTCCATATCCGTCTACCGGCGATCGACGGTTCTCGCTGCAACGGGGAGCACGACCGTCGCAACGGCGACCTTAAGCGCATCGCCGACGAGGAACGGCACAACTCCGGCCGCCACCGCGTCGATGCCACCGAAGACGCCCAGCCACAGAGCGCCGCAACCCAGGATGGTCGCCGATCCCGCCAGCATCGCCACCACGGTGGGCAGTACCCGCCTCGTCCACCCCGCTTCGGCGAGGTAGCCGACCAGGTACGACGCCGCGATGAATCCGATCAGGTATCCGCCCGTCGGGCCGATGAGATACGCGGGCCCGCCGCCTCCGGCGAACACCGGCAAGCCTGAGGCGCCCGCCGCGAGGTATGCCACAACCGAGGCCGAGCCGCGCGTACGCCCGAGAAGCGCTGCGACGACGAGCACGGCAAGCGTCTGAAGAGTGATCGGAACCGGGCTGAACGGCACCGGAAACGCCAGGCGGGCCGAGAGCGCTATCAGGACGCCGCCGCCCAATACGAGCAAGGCGTTGTATGCCAACGTTACCGCTCGGTCGGACGTATCTGCGCTAGCCACTCGTATCATCGTTCTACCTTCCATCGGATCGTCGTGTGCGTGCTTTCGGCTACACGGCCTC
>CAZSJP010000172.1:0-8176 GCA_964606675.1 uncultured bacterium | reverse complement strand
GTGCTGAAGTGGTCGACCGGCAGAGCGCTCACGAAGTGGTACGTCTCTCTGAAGTCGGCTTCAGTTTCGCCGGGGAAGCCCACCATGACGTGCGTGCGGAGGATCGTGGCCGGCGATGCCTTGCGGATCTCCTCGACCAAGCTACGGTACTCGGCGGTCGTGTACCGCCGCCGCATCAGTTTGAGGACTTTGTCGCAGCCGGACTGCAACGGCGCGACCAGATACGAGATCCTGCCGGTGGCAAACAGGGGCAGCAGGCGGTCGAGGTACCGGATGATCCATTCGGGCTGGAAGTTGCGCAACATGAGCTGGAAGTCGCCCGGTAGGCTTAGTACGCTCTCCAGGAGTGAGGCGACGTCGGTGCCGATGTCCTGGCCGTAAGATCCGAGCTCGTCGCAAGAGAACGACACGCTCGTGGCACCGGCCTCGATCCCCTCAAGCACCTGGTTCGCTATCGCGTCGGGCCGCACGCTTCTCGTCGAACCTTTGGCGTGGCGAATCGCGCAGTAGGAGCACGCGCCCATGCAGCCCACGCTGACGCGGACGTAGACCGTCTCTCGCCATGGCCACTGCGCGATCTGCCAGAACCAGCGTGGTGCGGGTAGGATGCGGATGGTCCGGCAAGCCTGCGCGGCGCGACGAAGAACGCCGCCAACGAGGCCGGAGGCCCCTGTCTGCAGCGGCGGACGCAACGACTGCGACAGGTCGATCGAGGAGATGGGCACCTCCGCGTCGATGACGTCGTCGATCAGGAGCATCGTCTTCGGCGTGATGAGCAGGTCGTGGTATCCTGCGTCGCGGATCAGCCCGTCATCTATCCCCGGCAGGCATCCGGCGAAGATGATCCGTGCGTCCGGCCGCTTCGCTTCTACGAGGCCTTGGTAGCGCCTCATCGATATCCCGGCAGCGCCCTCGCTGAACCCGCAACTGTTGAGCAGGATCAGATCGGCGCCACGGGAGTCATCGATCACCTCCCAGCCGTTGCGCCGGAAATACTCGACGAACAGCTCCTCGTCGAACAGGTTCTCACGGCATCCCGTGCTGGAGCAGTAGACTCGCCTCATGCCTTCCTCGCGTGCCGAACGGACCGCGCGCGACCTCATGTGCCCCAATGCGACCCGGCTCGGTGGACAATACCATCTCGGCATTGAATGTTACACCGTCGAACCGATCTATCCAACGCTGCTTCTGTGGCCCGGCCCCGCCGGACTCCGAGGCTCCAGGGCCGACTCGCAAGGCAGGAGACTGCGCCACGTGGGCGCCGACAGACCCCTCGCGGCGAAACGTCCGCCGTATATTACTTGTTCCCCACCATGCATTGGCCGGCACGAACGTCGCGCCATATCGCAGCGGTTGCCCTGTCAGCCCGAAGGGAGTCAGATGCCACACACAGCCGGGCAGATCGATCCGGTTCATATCGACCATCTCCTGCCACGAGTCAGCAGACCGAGCCGGTACGTCGCGAACGAGCGGCATCTCATTCGCAAGGAATGGACGAGCGATCTGACGAAGCTGGCCCTCTGCTTTCCCGAGGTCTACGAGATCGGTATGTCCCATACCGGCCTCAAGATCCTCTACCACATCGTCAACCGGCGCGGTGACGCGCTGGCCGAACGGGCCTACTGCCCGTGGCCCGATATGGAAGAGCAGATGCGGACGGCCGGCATACCGATGTTCAGCCATGAGTCCCGCATGCCGCTCGCGTCGTTCGACGTCGTTGGGTTCTCGATCGCGTCCGAACTCACCGTGACGAACGTTCTCACTATGCTCGACCTTGCCGGGATACCGATCCGTGCTTCCGAGCGAACCGATGCCACGCCCATCGTGATCGGTGGCGGCGCCACGATGGCTAATCCCGAGCCGATGGCTGACTTCTTCGATGCTTTCGTCATCGGCGACGGCGAGGACACGATCGGCGAGGTAATCGACGCCGTTCGGAGCGAGGGAACGCCACGAGATAGAGGGCGTCTGCTCCGTCGTTTTTCGTCGATCGAGGGCGTGTACGTGCCGTCGTTTTACGATGTCACATATGGTGCCGGGGGCGTGGTAGAGAAGATCACGCCAGCGGATTCGTCGGTGCCGTTCCCTGTCAAGCGACGCATCGTGCCGGAATTGAGGCTCGATGACTTCAGCAAGAGCCCGCTCGTCCCCGTCACGGAGACAATCCAGGATCGGCTCACCATTGAGGTCATGCGCGGGTGTACGCAAGGGTGTCGCTATTGTCAGGCTGGATACTACTACCGCCCGGTAAGGGAGCGTACCCCTGAAGACGTGCTGACCATCGCGGCGAATGGCATCGCCTCTGGCGGGTGGGACGAAGTCAGCCTGATGTCGCTCTCGACGGCCGACCATACGCGAATCGGTGAGATGGTCTCCCGAATCAACGCGGCGCCGGGCGCGCGTAACGTCGGCATCTCGCTTCCGAGCTTGAGGGCGGACGCGTTCTCGGTGGAACTTGCCGACCAGGTTGCGGCCGTGCGGCGGTCCGGGTTCACTTTGGCTCCCGAGACCGGATCGCAACGGCTTCGGGACGTGATGAACAAGCAGATCACGGATGAAGACGTGATCAACGCCTCTCGGACCGCGTTCGAGAAGGGTTGGAGGCTCGTGAAGCTGTATTTCATGCTCGGCCTCCCAACCGAAACCGATGACGACGTCGTGAGCATCGGTCGGCTCGCGGATCATGTCTGCGCGACCGGTAAGTCGGTTCGCCGCGACGCGCAGGTAAACGCGTCCGTGGGCTGCTTCGTGCCGAAGGCTTTCACGCCGTTTCAGTGGGTCGAGTTCGTCGGCGTGTCCGCGCTGGAACACCGCATTTCGATCCTCACGCGGAACACTCACGCTCGGGCCGTCAAACTCAAATGGAGCAGGCCGAAGGAGGCGAGCCTGGAGGCGATCCTCTCGCGTGGCGACCGGAGGCTTGGCGTCGCGATCCTGGAAGCGTGGCGACGCGGCGCGCGGTTCGATAGCTGGCAGGAGCATTTCGACCTGGGACGCTGGACGGACGCGATCTCGGCGGTCGGCCTCGATGCGGACGACTATCTCCGTGCGCGTTCCCTCGACGAGTCGCTGCCGTGGGACGTCATCGACATCGGAGTCACGAAACGCTTCCTGCAACTTGAGTGGGAGCGAGCGCTAAGGGGCGAGACCACGCCCGATTGCCGGGTCGGCCACTGCAACGCGTGCGGCATTCCCGGCGCTCCGGACGACAGCGTGCTCAGCAGCGCGTTGGCTGCGTATCCGGTGGACGCCGAAGCCGATCTCTTGGCGACAACCGATCCGGATCCGAACGCGGCGATGCCGGGGCGCGGGTTCGGCGGCGGTACGTACAGGTTCCAGTACCGCGTCGGCGATCGGTTCAAGTTCGTCGGCCACGCCGACATGATGCGGATATTCCACCGTGCGTTCAAGCTGGCCGGGCTGTCCGTCGCGATATCGGGCGGCAGCACGCCCCGGCCGAAGGTGGCGTTCGGGCCACCGCTGCCCACGGGCTGCACGAGCGCCGGCGAATACCTCGACGTGGAGCTCGTCTATGCCGCTGACAACCTGCGTGCGATGACGAACGCCTCCCTGCCACCGGGATTGGAGGTCTTGGACGCCCAGCGCATCGTCACCAAGGCCGAATCGCTCTCGGCGCTAGTGGCCGCCGCCCGCTACGAGCTATCGATACCTGATGAGGCGATCGCGCGGGGCGACGTTCAGGAGCGGATCGAGAGTTTCGGGCGCGCCGAGTCGTGGCCTTGCACTCGCACCTTGAAAGGCAAGGAGCGAGTCACCGAACTCAAGCGCGCCGTGCTGCAGTGCACCGCATCCGACACCGCGAACGGCGTGTCGGTGGCGGTCGTGGTGAGGCTGAACGACGCGGAAGGTCAGAACGCCAATCCCTCACTTGTTCTCGGGGGAGTCTTCGGCTTGGACGAGGAGGCGGCGTCCCTTGTCGGGATGGCGAGGACAGAGCTCTACGATCGCAACGGTGTGCCGTTCGGCGCGCTATCGTGGCGCCCGAGGCGCGCGCGGCACATGCACAGCAAGAGCTACCAGGTGATTCGATTCCTGGACCGTTGAGGCGACGCTCAGACTTGCCATCCCATCGTTCGCATGTGGTGGAGCAGGCCGCACGTCTCGGCGCGAACGCGTTCCGGGGTCCCGGCTTGCAGCAGGTAGGTCGCCAGATTGAGCGCATTGCACGTACGATCGTTCTCGCCGCCGAGGGACGGGAGGCCTCCCGTCGCACTTCTGTATCCGGCCCGCTCCGCTTCCCGCGCAACCGGCTCCGAGCGGTCTGCCCAGGGATACGCCATATGGAGCGCATCCTCTCCCGTGCGGTCGCGGATCAGATTCCGAGCTTCTCGCAACTCGAATATGGCTTTGTCGATAGGCTGCCGAACCAGCGAATCGCCGGTGAGGCCCATCGCGCCGATGGATACAAGCGGCGACCGTGACAGTTCCGCAACGTCGGCCCATGTAAGCCCAGGCAACGAGTCGGGCTCGATACCCCAGCTCGAAACCAGTTCCTCAGCGACGACGTGTCGCTCCTGAGCAGACGTGTCATATATCCACTGGACGATCTCCTTTGCGGCCGACGCGCGTTCGTCATCGTTGCCCAGCGGAAAACGCCGCTCCGCCCTGTCGACCGAGTCGGCCGTTACGCGGCCGATAGCAAGACGAATCATCTCCGGCCATGGCGGATTGCCGCGATCTAGCAGGCCGGGCGAGACGTTGATATGAATCGGCGCGTCGATCCGCTCCGCAACGGCCGCCAAGTCGACGTCATCGGGGCGGCGTACGAGCGAAGCGGTCAGAACGAGGGACGAGGGAGGCATCGCGTCTTCGCCGCGAAGGCCCGCGACAGCCCTGTCGATCGACAATATGGTGTAATGCGCGCGGAGGATCGCCAAAGCGCTTTCGAGCGTATCGACCGTCCACGGATCGGCCTCGGGATCTCGCAGCGTCGGCCCCGGTCGGAGTTGCACAAACACGATGCCACGATCGCGCTTCTTCCACTCGACGAACCGTGAGACGCCGATTGCCGACGACGCTTTGCTCACCAGATCGGCGACTTGGTCGGGGCGGAGTGGGAAAGGGAGCTTCATCGCGACGAGAATACCTCCGCGGCATCGAAGACCGGCCCATCCTTGCAGACCAAGCCGTACACGGGAGGATCCCCCGCGCGGCCCGGAAGCTCGACAGCGCACCCCATGCAGACACCGAACCCACAGGCCATACGCTCCTCGAGCGAGACTTGACACTGCAAGCCTCTCGCGCAGGCGACCCGGTAGACGGCCTCCAGCATCGGCGTCGGTCCACATGCGAGCACGACCGCGCTTCCCTCGCTGCCGTCGACAACGTCGACGACGTCGAGGCCGTCGAGGACCCCGGAGAGCGCATCGGTTACCATGCCGCGGACGCCGGCTGAGCCGTCCTCGGTGGCCACAGTATGGGATATCCCGAGCGCCTTCATCTCGGCCTCGTAGAACAGCCCCGCGGCGGTTCGGGCGCCTTGCACGACGTGATGTCGACGCGACCGGTCAAGTCGTTCGGCAGCGAACATCAGGGGTGGCATCCCGACGCCGCCGCCGACAAGAACGGCGACCCCATCGTCCGGCAGTGCGTAAGGGTTGCCGAGCGGCCCGAGAACCGATAGCGATTCACCGACGCTTCGCGTCGCCAAGATAGTCGTACCCTTGCCAACGACCTTGTAGAGCAACTCGATACGCCCGGCCGCGACGTCGGCGGCTCCGATGCTCAGCGGCCGCCGCAGCAGCGGGTCGTGCGTTTTGGCGACCTCCACCTGAACGAACTGGCCGGGAAGCGCACGCGCCGCAATCGAAGGGGCGGACAGCAACATCCGGAAGTGTCCGGGGGCGACCTCCGCGTGATCGACGATAGCGGCAGACTCATCGCAGAATGGCGCGGCATGGGCATCTCCGGTGGTCATCGTTCGTCCACTCCGCCACGGTCCGTAGAGTCGGCAGTCGTACCCAGGTCTCTCGGCCCCGGCCTGCCGCCTCTGCCACGACGGGGCCGGTCATCAGGCCCGGCGCGTGACGACACAGGGCGATCCGGCATCGTCGTCGGCGCCTCGAGTTGCGTCGCAACGCCCACGGAGTCGGAGGCAGCCATGGAGGAGTCAGCCGCAGCCGCACGGATGCTGTCGCTCGGCGCCTGTTCGGCTGATTCGGGACGGGCAGGCCCGGCGCGCAACTCCAGAAGCTCCCGGGCCATGTCGGCGATCTCCGGGTCGGACAAGGTGTCGGCTGCCGCGCTTCTGAACCAGTTGTAGGCCGTCGCGGTGTCGCTCTTCACGTTCTCCGCGGCCCATCCCAACACGAAGCGAGCCCTGACGGAGAATCTGCTCTCCGGGAATGAATCGATCACCGCCTCGAACTTCGGCACGTATGTCCCTGACAGCGCTCGATGTTCGTTAGCCCAACGCCCCCACCAGGCTGCCTGTGCGAGGCTGTCGGCGAGGCTGTCGGGAGGTTCCGGCGGAATCGTTCTGAGGGCCTCGCCCCAGGCATCCTCGGCGGCACGATACGCACCGATGGCTGGGTCTTCGGGCTTGGGTGCGTCGGGGCCTGCGATGGCGTCCTGCAACTCGGCGATGAGTGGGCTGTCTGTCGTATCGGCCAGTAGCGGCGCCCAAATCGAGTCGGCGGTCACGGAGTCTCCGCGGGTGTATTTCCACAGCCAACCGGCCGCATAGATGGAGCGCGGTCGAGTAGCGCTCTCGGGGAAGCTGTCGACTATCGCCTCGAAGTACCCCAACGCGCTGTCGGCGTCTCCAAGCCCGAAGTAGAAGTGCTCCCCCAGGGCGAACATCGTCTGATCGCGCTGCTCCACGGCGACCGAGTCCGTGTCCGCCAGAGCCACGTGCAACTCCGTCCACCTCGCGATTCCCGCTTCGAGGTCGACAGCCAACTTGCCGGCTTCCGAGTTGCGGTTGGTCGCCGCCGCGGCGTAGTGTTCGCCGGCCTTCGGCAGATTGTGGTATGTCTGTTCCTGAATCCGGCCGAGCCTGTAGTGCGCTTCGGCTTCCTCCGCCGAGGCCGCGCGCCGAGGCTGTTCCGTCTCCTCGCGACCCCTTCGGCTGGTTGAGTTCGACCGGCCCGACGTGGCCTCGCGTTCGGCGTCGTCGATGATGCCCTGGTAGAGCACCGCCGCGGCCTCTATCCGCCCCTGGTCCTCACGCGCCTTGCCGATTTCGAGGGTCGCTCTGGAGACGTAATCGTCGAACCTGTCGTCTTTCAGCATCGGCTCGAGGGTCGCAAGCGCGTCGTCGAAATCGCCTGTGGCTCGTTGCGCTCCGGCCACTTTCACCAGTGCCTCGAACCTGTCCTTGTTGCTTCGCACCATCTCTGCCAGCGAGGTGTACACCGGCACCGCTTCGCCCGGACGATCAGCTTCCATCAGACAATCGCCAAGCGTCCGCCGAGCGCGAATCCTGAACCCCCGCTCGACTGCCGTAGAGAGCGCGACGCGGTACAGATCGATCGCTTCGTCGAGGTCGCCTCGCTCATGCGCCATCTCCGCGATGGCGAATGCGGCGTCGCCACGGAATGGCGACTCGGCAGATTCGGAGATCGTGCGCAGGCGGCTCTCCGCCTCTTCCGTATCGCCAAGCCGGTATTGCGACATGGCCCGCCAGTAGTGGGCTTCGGGGACCAGGTCGCTCCCGGCAAACGTTGTCAGCAGCTCGTCGCATTTCCTGACGCCGCGGCCGTACTCGCCAAGTCGGAAGTAGCATTTGGCCATGAGCAGGAGCGCGTCGTCGACATACTTGCTGTCGGAGTAGTAGGCCAGCACCTTCGCCGACTTCTCGATCGCCACTCGATACAGACCGTCGCCCGTGGCGCGGGCTCTCGCAGGGGCACGGCTGGGGGTACGACTTCCGCCGGCGCTGCGGCTGCGTGAACGAGACGCGGTAGGTCGAGCCGTAGGCTGCGAGCGCCTGGTAGACGCGGCCCGGGACGATTGGCTCGCAGAAGCGCCCGATTCGCCCAACCGCGCCTGACGTTCCATGCGCGATCTCTCGGCATCCTCGAAGGCTCTCTTGGCGTTGAAGAACGTGTTGTAGTACACGCAGCCGGACATGGCAACCACAAGAGCCGCCAACATGCCGGCGAACGGCAGTATCGCTCTCGGTGTGGACCCCACGGTGGGCTGCGCCTCCTTG
>CAZSJP010000171.1:0-8195 GCA_964606675.1 uncultured bacterium | reverse complement strand
AGGCGCTAGTGCGCTGGTGCCGGAAGAACTGGAATGGGACATCGAGAGCTCCGCCGACGGTATGGTCACGGTGTCGACGGAGTTCGACCTTGAGGACGCGCTGCTGTGGTCGCCGTCAGAGCCGCATCTCTACAGCCTGCGCATAGTTCTGTTCGCCGGCGAAGATACGGTGGACGAGTGGCAGAGCCGGATCGGCGTCCGAACGATTGCCGTCGACGGGACCCAGTTGCTCCTGAACGGCGAGCCGCTTCTGATCAAAGGCGTGAACCGACACGAACAGTATCCCGGCGGCGAGACGCTCCACACCGTCACGCACACCGAGGCATCGCTGAACCACGACCTCGACCTCGTGCAATGGCTTGGCGCGAACGCGATCCGCACGCACTACCCCCACCACCGGCGGCTGTACGAGCTGTGCGATGAGCGTGGCATCCTCAACATGGTCGAAGTGCCGCTTTGGCAATGGGGACGGCCGCTCGTCGAGACCGACAACGCCGAGGCGTTGAACGCCGGCAAAGAACAACTCGCCGAGATCGTCCGGGCCTACAAGAACCACCCGTCGGTGGCGATATGGAGCGTGAGCAACGAGAACCTGACCAGAGCGCACTCGGACGACCCAGACGTCGTTGCGCTGGCGGAACAGACCGTGGCCGGCAACAAGGAACTCGTTGCCATGGCGCACGAGTTGGATCCGACTCGCCCCGTGGTCGAGGTGAGCAACGAGTGGCCCGGCGATAAGGTCCTGGAAGACACCGATATCAGCGCCGTGAACGTGTACGTCGGCAGCGCCGGCCCGCACACAAGCCGCGTGCCAGGCATCGTCGAGCGAATGCGCGAGCGGATGACGGATCTGCGCGAGGAGATACCCGGTAAGCCCATAATCGCAGCCGAGTTCGGCGAGTGGACGATACGCGGCCTCATGGAAGACTTCCCGCCGGGCGAGGATTATCAGGCGGCGAAAGTGACGGCGCTTTGGAAGGCGTTTACCGAGGAGCCGAGCGTGGTGGGCGGGTTCGTCTGGTGCTTTGCGGATTACGACGTCCATACACGCTTCAGGTGGCTCTACGAGTACCGCGTCTCATACGGACTGTTCGACATAGACAGGAACCCGAAGAGGGCGGCGCACGCGCTGCGGGAGCTTTGGTGCACGTGACGCGGAGGACCGGGAATGGCCGAGAGAGCACTTGTCGCTACCAGTACCCCGGCCGTTCTGCCGGTCGCGAGATGCCCGAATCGGCTGCAAAGCGACTTGCGGTTCCACCGTGGACCGTGAGAAGAAGCATCTGCCAATCAGCACTCACCTTCAGCGTCCTGAAGGATATGGGAGAGATGCGGAATCGCCGAAACACACAGGCCGCCCTTGACACCGTCTTGACACGATGCCACATTTTACATACAGATGGTACCCGTGAGCATGTCCGGGCCGGAACGCAGTCCGGAAGAATGAACCGGAATAGCGCTGTTAGCGGGGTCGCTTCCTGCCGGAGCGGCGGCCCGGAAAGCGGGACATAGATGAGCTGGTCCGACATTGGACAGAGGATTGGTCTCGGCGAGAAACTGACTATCTGGTTCGGCGTCGCCGCCCTGCTTGCCACGGTATTCGTTCCTGGGCTGCCGGAGTGGGTGGCCGCCTATGCGGATGTCGGTCGCGTCGTTTCCCGCCTGATAGTCGGCTCTATGGTGCTCCTCATATGCGGCGCTATAGTCTGGCTCCTCGCGTCCCGAGGCCCGCGCCGTGGCGATGGCGACGATGTTGGCGAGAAGCCCGAGGGGTCATGTGAGCCAGCCCGCGTGTGGAAGGCGCTGCGGACGACAGCAGCGAACTTCTATGAGGCCGTTAAGAAGCTACACCTGGAGCTGGAGACCGAACGCGAAGGCACCAAAGTGAACCAAGCAAGAGCGTTCAAGAGCGCCACAACGAAGGCTGAGTATGATTACCTTCAGTGCACGAATCGGCATCTCAGGGCGCGGTGCATTTGGGCCGAGATCCCTTCCAAGGTGCGCGATGAGCGGCAAGACATGCAGGACGAGCTCGACCGCATAGCTAGTCGTCTTCGGCCGAGCTTGCTCGCCAATCCGGCAGGGCGCTTGGCGCTGGCTGCTCGGTTGGCGAGATTCCTTCACGAGAAGGCCAAGAAGCATGTGGGCCGATGCGTGCCCAAGACAGGAGCTGTGTCATGACAGAAAGTATGCTGGATGAGAAGCAGGAGCAGGCGATTCACGTGAAACGCTCCATTGAGGGCCTTACCAACGACCTGACGCGCGAGCTGTCGAAGGGCGGTAGCCTGCAACCGGTGAGGGTCTGCGAGTTCTCCCGAGCCCTGAGTGACGAAGCCGATCACGTCTTCAGCCACCCCGAAGTGTGGTCGGATGAGATGATAGAGACCGCTCATGATCTCCTGGAGCAGTCTGCAACAGCTACGATTGGCAGCGAGTACCACGCCAATTGTTCCCGGCGACCGGCGGAGTTCAAGCGTCGAATTCGCACGGCTCGAGAGGCGAGAAGCGCACTTGCCGCGATCGATTGCTGAGGGCCCTGCCTCCTGCTCTCTCTGCGTCGTGGCTGTCCAGTCCCCAACGCCATCGCCAGTCCCGATCACGTGTCACGCCGAGTAGCTACCGCCCTTGGGTCTCCCCACGAGCGAAGGTCGGCGAGTGATGCGTGCAGGCGACACTGTCTGCCCGTCGGCTCTGCCACCTTCGTCTAGTGGCCGGCAACGCGACATCTCGCGCTCGGCGCTCTCTGCCACGCCCGACCTGGCGTCGATTCCCCATTCTGCGTCGCCCTGACATGCAGACGAAACGCCCGCCATGGTTCGCACAATCCACATAGACTGCGCCGACGACCACCCGCCCGACCGCTACTTCGCCCAGGGCGACGTCCGCGTGGTAGACTCACCCGTCGGCAGGTACCGCGAGGCCGAAGCGGTGCCACTCTCCCGCTTCGGATATCGGTTCGACGTCCGCAACGTCGGCCGCCCACATGTTGCGATTATCCGCTACCCGGATGATCGGCGTCGATTCATGTGCGTCTGCGACGGCACAAGCTACGATCTTTCGACCGGGGTGCTGACCGGGTTCGCGCACCAGACGACGGGCGTCATGCTCGAGCTGCGGCAAGTGTTCTGGCCCCGGTGGCGCGAGTGCAGCATCGCCTTCATGACGTGGGGCCATGGCGAACCGGCGGCAGTCGCGAGCATCGAGATCGCGGAACTGGACGCCCTCGACGCCCTCGACGTGCCCGGCGACCCGATGGATGGTTCGCGACGAGAGATCGGGATCCAATACGAAGACCCCTGCGGAATCGGCGCGGCAGAGGGCGCCGTGAGTCATGCCGAGTGGGAAGAACGCGTAACGGAGTATGCGCGGCACACCGGCCAGTCGCTCTTCTCGTACCCCATCGTCTGGTACCACGGCCCTCGGTATCCGTCCGAACGCGAGCCGTCCGACGATTTCGACGTGGTCGTAGCCCCCGACCGCAAGCAGTACGTCCGCTGGACGACCGAGCCGGCCGACTGGCTCCCGGGCCTGCTGGAACGCTTCGGGGACGCCGGCATAGAGTTCCAGGGCGTGGTGACGCTCCTGCGCCTCGGCAGCCTGATGCAGCGCATGAACGCCGACCTCGATGCGATCCGGGCCGGTGCCGAGACCATCAACAACATGCTCTGGTGCGACCAGGTGCAGGCCGGCACCATGGATTGGACGCCCACCTACAACTGCCGCAACTACAACGCTCTTATCGAGCACGGACTATCGGTCGGCGTGGGCGAGGGCTTCCAGTACGCCTACGGTGAGAGGACTAAGCAGCCATATCCGGCCGGACCGGTGTTCAACCCGCTCCATCCGCTCGTGCAGGAGGCTGTCATCGGGCTGGTCGGCGAGATCGCCGGCCGCTACGGACCATATCCCGCGTTCAAGGGGATCGCGCTGACGATGTGGGCGCCTACCATCCTGTGGTTCGGCTCGATTCGATCGGGCTATGACGACTACACCGTGAGCCTATTCGAAGCCGAGACGGGGATCTCGGTCTCGGTGGAGAACGATGCGCCGGACAGGTTCTCAAAGCGGTACGAGTTCCTGACTTATGCCTGTCGAGATGCGTGGGTGAGCTGGCGATGTCGTAAGATACGCGATCTGCTCCGCGCAATGCGAGACGCCATGGTGGCCGTGCGGCCCGACCTTCGCATCACCCTCAACCTGTGGAGCGAGCCGTTCGTGCCGGCAGTGCTGGGGCAAGGCAGGCCAGAGCATCAGCTTGGAGCCAGGCAGAGCACGGTCGGGCTATACCGCGACGCGGGCCTGGACGTGACGCTATTCGGCGACGAGCCTGGCATCGAGTTCGACTTGCAGCTCGAAGGCGGTGGCCGCGACAGAGGCAGTTCCAGCGACGCCGATGCGCTTCTCGAAGCGTTCACGATGTTTCGGGACCACGACTTCCTGGATTCGGGCACGCTCGGCGCCGTCGGTGATCTGCCGCGGCCGGGAGCTTTCATCTTCAACGCGTGGCACGAGGCGTGGGGCGACCATAGGTGGTTCCCCGCCGAACCGGACGATGTGAACGTCGACCGGCTCAGTGACATGAGCGGGAAGCTGGCCGAGGGCGTGTTTCGCATCAACTCGGAATACCCGCCCGACGGATTCTGGTGGGACTCGCAACTGAGGATCACGCCTGCGTTTTACGGCGGCGGCCACTTCATGGAACAGTACGCCCACGCCGTTGCCGAACTGGACGCCGTAAGGATCAGCCGCGGCGGACTGTTCCTCGACAAGGCGCACGGGCCCGAGATCGGCGCGTTCGCGAGGGCCTACCGCGCGCTCCCGGCGCGGAAGTTCGGCACCGTCGGCGAGACGACCGACCCGGTGGCCGTGCGAACGCTCGCGGCGGATGACGTGCGATACGTGTATCTCGTCAACAGGGACTACTACCCGGTTGCCGTCGAGATGGCTGTGTCGAGCCGACGTGGCGACGTAACCGATCTCGCGACGGGCGAAGCGATAGCGATAGGCGATCCGTGGCGGCTGACGCTCGGGCCGTACGAGCTTCGCTCATTCTCGACAACGCCTGAGAACGACGTTCGCGGCTTCACGACCGAAGCGCCCGAGGACGTCGTCGCCGCGCTTCTGGCACGAGCCGACGATGCGCATCGTGCATTTGACGCCGCGCGAAGGACCGGACGCGATATCCCGGGCATGGACCTCATCGACGAGGGAATCCGTGCCGCGGCTGCCGAAGGGCGCCTGGCATGGCTCCGGCGCGCACTGACGAGCTACGCCGTCCGCAAAGCGTACGAGGCGATCGGCGAGGATATCGGGGAGGGGTGAAACATATCGCGGCGTCGTCTGCGCACTCACCCCACCGTCGGCCCAACCACAGACTCGTGCGCGGAGACCACCAGTTTGCCCGGCAAACTGGCAAAGTGCGCGCCAGCGCACTACGCGCGGCCGTCGCCTTAGGCGACGCTAGCGCACTACGAACTCAGGCTCCACGCCGACCGGGAAATTGACGGAGCGGGTGATGAGGCAGAACTTGTGCGCGCGTTCGAGCACGTCCTTGGCCTTGTCGAGCATCTCCGCCGACACCGTGACGACCGGCCTGATGGTCATCCGCGCGAACTTGTAGCCCTGCCCCTTCTCGAACTCGAGTTCGCCCTCGGCGGTCGACTCGTACGCGCTCACGACGAGCTTCGACATGCCGCCTATCACGGTGAACGTGTTCAGCAGGCATGCTTCCATCGCGCCGAGCATCATGTGCTCGGGCGTCCAGTTCTGTTGTTCGGCGCCCTCGGCCGGCATTCCTACCGTGAGCGGAGCCAAGCCCGCAACGCCGATAGTTCCGCCTTCGCCGCCCCACTGGCAGCTTGTCTCGTAGTGCATGGGTATGGCCATCTTCGCCTCGCATTCAGGGAGTTCGGTTGGGGCCGCGAACGCCGATGCCCGCCGCCATGGGGTACAATATCGCGACGGGGGCCGTCGTGCCCTACGGGCGCGAAGTCATGCGTTCGGAACGGAAGGGATTCTTCGGCTCGCATCGTGGCACGATACGTCGCTCGGAATGGCGGCGAGCGAGAGGAGTAAGAGCGCGACCGCCGGATGTCATCCCGAGCGTCGAGCCGCAAGGCGGATCGGAGCCGAGGGACCCCTCGGCGTCACGGATCGCTCGACTCGAAAGAGATTTCCCACTGCGTTCGGTATGACAGGGGACAGGGGGCGTGCCCTACGGGCACGTTTCCCCCGCCCGGTGTGCATACCATGACCCCGCTCTGTCCGCCCGCAACCCGATGCGCTCTGGTCGGTTGTGAGGGCGCAAGGCCCTGCGCCCCTATAATTACCGACATGCCGCCATGGCCGCTTGGCCGGAGGATGACGTTCCCGCCCGACCGGCCACTTACCTCACCAGCAGCATCTTCCGCACCAGCGTCGTCCGCTCTGCATTCGCGCCGGCTGTCAAGCGATACAGGTAGACTCCGCTTGAGACCTCGCGGCCGGACGCATCGAGACCATCCCACACCATTCCGTGGAAGCCGGCACTCATCGGCCTGTCGACCAGCGTACGAACGAGTTGCCCCGACGCGCCGTAGATCGCCAGCCTGACGACTGACTCTCGCGCGACGCCGAACGTGATTGTAGTGCTCGGGTTGAACGGGTTCGGCACGTTCTGGTCGAGAACGAAACTAAGCGGTCGGCTCTCGACGAAGCGAACCGTGCCCTCGTTGAACTCGGCATGGTCAATCCGAGGCGCACCGGACGATATGGTGTTGCCGTCAAGCGCTATCAGCAGCGGGCTGTCGGTGTCGACGCGCGCGAATGCTACGTGCAACGCTCGGCCATCCTGTCTCGCGGCCAACACGCCGCCACCGGCTCCGACCTCGACCGGCGCATCGCTCGGCAGCGCCAGCACGAACTCACCGCCCTGAATGGCCGAGGGATCGTCAACCATGAGCGACCAGCCAGTAGCCGTCGCGACCCAGGTCAGCGTCCGAACACCGATGGCCGGCTTGAGCATCGGCCCGCCCTCGATCGGGAACAGATACTCCGGGTTCACTACCTTGTACAGAACCAGCGCCGCGTCGTACGCCGAAACGTCGCCGTTGCCCGTAACGTCCGACGCCGCAACGTCTATCTGCGTGATCATGTGCACCGTGTATTGCAGGATGATCGAGGCATCGAACGCCGTTACCGAGTCGTTGCCGCTCGCGTCGCCGAAGATCGTCGGGATCAGCACCTCTTCGAGCGAGATCTGCCCGTCTGCGCCCACGACGGCCAACTCGTTGGCGTTTGTCGAGGGGTACGGCAGCCATTCGAGTGGGATCACCGCGCCGGAGTAGATGTTGGCGGTGAGTATGAACGCCAGCTCCAGCACCACCGCGCTATCGGGATTGACGGGTTCGTCCGATGCCAGCGACACGAACACAGTATCGCCGGATACGTGCGACACGGCCTGGGCGTTGGGCATACCTTCGAAGGCGTGGCTCCGGATGAAGGCGGCGTCCGGCACCATCATGAGCGGATTCGTCAGAAACGCCATGTTGATGCCGCGGGCATTCTGGAGCCAACCGCGTATGGCCACAGTGACGATGCTGCCCGGCGAAACGCTCCCGGCCGCAAGCACCCGCGTCGGCAGTTCGAGCCTGTGCGCGCTCTGATTGAAGTAGAAGCGGCCGATGTCCGCTCGCGTTATGTCCGGGTCTTTGTACGACGTCGGGTCGCCTGCGTCGATGCACGGGGACGTGATCTGGATCGCGAAATCGCTGTTCCCCGCATCGACGAACAGCGGGTCGGCGTTGATGTTGCCTTCGCCTTCCCATGGCTCGTCCGACTGGACAACCGAATAGGACACGTCGACGTTAACCTGATGCGCCAAGTGGTTACGGATCTGATCCGGTCCGTTCGCCCAGACAACGCTGTTGACAATGTCGAACGTCGAGTAGTCGCGAACGGCCACGGCGCCGCCGGAGTTGTTCCATCGCCCCGTGTTGCCATAGAGCACGCTATGCGAGACATTGGCCTTGGTGCCGTAGGTCGTCAGATAAAGCGCTCCGCCCTCATCGGCGATGTTGCCGTTGAACTCGCACCTGTCGATGTCGACCATGGTGCGCTGTCCGGCATAGATGCCGCCACCGTGCTCGTTGGCGGAGTTGCTGTCGAAAACGCAATCGACGAGTTCGACGCCGCAATCCGTGTTGGCGAATAGCCCG
>CAZSJP010000170.1:0-8196 GCA_964606675.1 uncultured bacterium | reverse complement strand
CCTTGGGGTAGTCGACGTCCCGCTCGCCGAGCCAGTGACAGAAGTGATTCAGGCGGGTTCGGTAGAATGAGATGGTGTGAACTGATCGGTTGCCCACTTCGCAGTCGTTCAGAAAGTCGGCAACATGATCTGGCAGGGCGGTGTCGCTAGGGGGATGATCGTGGAGCAATCCCTGTGTGTCCAGCGTGCTAGGGAAAGCGAGAACCGTAGACATTGACAACCTCCAGTGCAACTATGGAGGCTCGGCAAATGCTTGATAACACTGGACGACGGAGGGAAGCGAAAGATGGTGGCGCCCCCCAGAGTTGAACTGGGGACACAGGGATTTTCAGTCCCCTGCTCTACCAACTGAGCTAGGGCGCCACCGAATCGAGACAATTATTATAGGGGATTTCGCGAAGTCAGTCAAGTGCGCAAGTTGTCGCCGCTACATCGGCTCGCTCGTCTCGTTCAGGCCTTTCAGCCTGTCGCGCAGCACCGCCGCGCGTTCGAATGCTTCGCTCCTGATCGCTTCGTCGAGTTCGCGTTCAAGCCGCTGCTCAAGCGAAAGTGGCCTCGCCTGGTCTATCTCTTCGGCCCACTTGCGCAGGTACGCGATCTCGCCCGACTCCTCGATCGAATCGGTCCGGCCATGCGACCGGTATGCCTCGGAGATCGCCTCGATCCCGTCGTCGATGTGCCCTATCGCCCGGTCGAACTCTCGCTGCTCCCACGCGTGACGCGCGCGCGCCATGGTTCTGTGGACGAGGATGAACGGCTTCCACTGCACGAACATCTCGCGCAACTGCTCCGTTTGGCCGAAGTTGCCGACGACGCTGACGATCCGCAAGTTGTGGTCGGCGTCCTTCTCGGCGTCGCGGTATTCGCCCAGCTCAAGCCAGCTAATCCGTCTGAAGTAGAACTGCATGCTTTCCAGTTGCAGCTTCATGCAGTCTTCCTCGTCGAGCTGGAAATCCTCCTCGCCGCCTGTCCTCTCTTTGTGCTGGTTCAGCAGAACCTCGTAGTGTTCGAGCATCGTCGCGTGGCCGTAGGGGCGCTTGCCGTCGGGCCGCCCGGTGCCCTCCATCTGGAGCACGCCGAGGTCCTGGCGCAGCTGTAGCTTCGGCAGACCGTCATCGCCTTCGATGCGCCTCACGACGGGCCTGTCCGGCCGGTAGTCCCATCCCTCGAGGATGGATGCGATGTCCCTGCTCACGATGCTGTACTCCCCCGATGACACGGCACTATGCCCTGACGCCCATCTGCACGGCAAACGACGCTCGGCCGCACGCATAGATCGGTACCTAAGATATCCCGATGAGGCGGCGGACCTACGACTCCTGCACGTGGCCCGTGCCGTCGTAGACCATCTTGTCGCCTTCCCAGATTTGACCGTCACGCAGCTCGTAGCGCATGTACTGGCCCACGGTCATGTGCCTGATGACCTCTCGGGGGTCACCGTACAGCTCGACCAGCTTCTCGATCGGCCCCTCGAATTTGGCACCGGGCTTCGGCGTCGGTGGCGCTTCTTCCTCGACGCGCTTGATGGGCAGACTCGCCATCGTGTCCTGGTCGGCCATGCGCTGCTGCCTGCGCCTGTACCGGTCGTGATCGCTTTCCTCATCCTCGCGATCGTACTCAGTCTGCCTGCTCGTCGGGGCTTGCGCCGGAAGATTGTCTTCGGCGGTCTTGCTCCCGAGTCTTCGCAAGGTGTCGGATATTCGGCGTGCCATATTCTGCAACTCCCGGTCGGGATGTGTCGCGGAGACAAGCGGTTCGACCGCCATCCCGCAACGATTCATGTCCACGCGGATCGCCCGAGCGCGCGCCCGTCCGTGGCAACATGCCATGGCTCGACGGACAGCGCCTCTACAAACTATATAAGATAACACATAGCGCGACGATATCCGCCTGCGACGGCCCGCCAATATCGAGAACGTGCATCTGCGTCGACCTGATCGTCGCCGTCGGCCCGCTCGAAAGGAATTCGTTCAGCGCCTCTTCAAGCTTCTCGCCCAACGCCGAAGCGTCTTCTGCTCGCACGGTGAGTACTTTTGCTCTCGTGTCCGATGCCATAGGTATTCCTCCGGATGTATCTGACTCTCACGTGACTTCCTCGGCGTGTTGCGCGATTCCGGCCGATGCGGACAGCCTCGATGCGTCCGAATCGGCCTGCGCACCGAATATGGGATATTTCAGCCCGAACCGCGCACGGTAGTACGCCCGAGACCCCCAGAACGTTGCTGAGGCGATAGCGATGAGCGCCGGCCATCTGAGCGCTGCCGCGGCCGCCAACGCGGTCACGGCGGCCTTCGCGAAACGAGTGGCAGCATCGGCAGTAGGGGCGCGGACGAACCGCGCCGCCCAAGGCAATGCCACGCCGCTCGCAGCCGCCATCCAAATGTCGTCCAATAGAAGCGCCGCGACAGCGCTTGCCGCAACCATCGCGCAGGAGAGCACCGACGCTCGTCGGCGTCCATACCTGACCGCCCACGTGACCTTGCCCGCCGCGTGGTCGCCGGGCATGTCGACGACCGTTGTCGCCAGGTAGACCGACGCCACAGCCAAAGCATAGGGCAAAGACGCCGAGATACCCGTCGCCAGGTGCGCGAAGCTCTGCCCCGCGTCGCTCGTGGCGGCGGCCTGCCATCCGGCCAGGAACGTCACTGGTCCGTGGGCAACCGCATTCGCCGCGAGCGCGGCCCATGGCCTCGACTTCCACGGCGTGTACCGAAGCACACTCCCCGCGCCGTCGTACGCGATACCGAGCACGAGCGCCAGGGAGTAGAGCACCAGACGGTCGGGACGCATGCACGCCCAGGTCATCGCCACGAGCCACAGACCCACGAGGACCTGCCGGGCAGCGGCCTTCGGCACGTGACCGTCGGCGATGAGGAAGAGCTTGCCGTTGACGCGATCGCTCTCCGCGTCTGTTAGCTGGTTGTGAACGTAGACGCCGCCAACCAGCATCGATACGAACAGCAGGTCCCACCCCGGTGTGCCGCCGGCAGCCAGCGCGCCGGCAGCGTAGATCACCCACACCGGTCCGAGCAGAACGGGTCGCACGAGGAGCACCAGGTCGAGTGCTCGCCACGTAGCCGAGGTCCGGGTTGCCGGGGGATGTTCGGTCATCGCGCTCTCACCTCCGGCGTCCACCACGCTTCGCGCCACCCTTCGGCGACCCGGTCCGTGCTCGGCGGCCCCGCTTCCGCGGCCGCCCGTCCTTCGGAGCGCCGCGCAGGCGTTCAGGCGACGGGGTCCGTGTGCCGCTGCCCGCTCGTCGAGCCGATTTCGGCGCGTCGACGAGCACGAAGTCCACCTGACGCGATTCGATGTCGGCCCTGGCCACCAGCACGACGACCGGGTCGCCGAAGCGGTACGACCTGCCGGTTCGCCGTCCCGTCAGACTCAAGCTCGCCGGTTCGTACCGGTACGAGTCGCCGGGCAAGTCTTCGGCCGGAACCATACCATCGCAGAGCGAATCGTTGAGCGCAACGAACAGGCCGAACCGTTTGACCCCGGATATGGTGCCTCGGAGATGTTCCCCGATGTGCCCGGCGAGGTATTCGACCTGCTTCGCCTTTATGGCGTCTCTTTCCGCCTCGGCGGCCGCCTGCTCGGATTCCGACGTGTTCGTGCCCAGCGATGCGAGTTCGTCTGCGTCGTACGCCGAGTCGCCGCCGGCGAGCATCCGCACGAGTTGTCGGTGCACGACGAGATCCGGGTAGCGGCGGATCGGCGACGTGAAATGGGTGTATTCCTCGGCGGCGAGTCCGAAGTGGCCGATGTTGCCCGGCTGATACACGGCCTTCGGGAGGCTGCGGATGATGAGCACCTCCAGAACCGGCGCGATCGGCTTCCCCGCCACCATGTCGATCAGCCGCTGCAAGTCCCGTACGGACGGCGGCTTGCCGCTGGTGGAGAACGGATAGCCGACCGCCGCGGCGAGAGTGGCAACGTCGTTCAGCTTGGCGGCGTCGGGCCCGGCGTGGACACGGTACAACAGGCCGTACCGACGCTTTGCCAACTCGTGCGCGACTGTCCGGTTCGCGAGCAGCATCAGCTCTTCGATCAGCCGGTGGCTCATCAGTCGCTCGCGCTTGCGTATTCCTGTGACGTGACCCTCGTCGTCGACGTCGATCTTCGCTTCGGGCATGTCGAAGTCGAGCGCGCCGGCCTCGACCCGCTGCCGGTTGAGGTCCTTCGCGATGCCCTCGATCTCGATCAGCATGCCGGCGCTTTCATCGGCCGGGTTGGACGGGTCCACGCTCGCTTCGTCGTCGGCGGCGACGTTGCCGATGCCGCCGTCGAGCGTCGCCTGCACCTGCTCGTAGCTGAGCTTCGCCCGCGACCGTATGACGCTCCTGAATATCTCCGCACCCACCGGTTCGCCCCGCGAGTTAAGGGTCACCAACACGCTCATTGCGAGGCGATCCGCTCCAGCGACCAGGCTACACAGATTCTGCGAAAGGCCCTCGGGTAGCATGTGGATAGTGCGGCCGGGCAGGTAGGTGCTTGTGCCTCGCAAGGCCGCTTCGCGGTCGATCGCTCCGCCGATCCGGACGTAGTGCGAGACGTCGGCGATGTGGACGCCCACTACGCGTCGTCCGTTCTCATCCCGCGTGAGCGACACGGCATCGTCCATGTCGGCGGCGTCTTGCGGGTCGATCGTTACCACGTGCCAACCGCGCAAATCCCGGCGTGCGTCGACCTCGGCCTGATCGATTGACGCCACCAGAGCGTCGGCTTCGGCGAGTGCCTCGGGGGGATACACGGTGCGGAGCCCGTGCTCGTGGATCGCCGTCTCGACGTCCGTCCACGGTCCGGACGGGTCGCCCAGCACGGTCACGAGCCGTGCGTGCGGGATGGACGACGTCAGTGCGACCGGTGCCAGCGAGGCGACGACTCTCGTTCCGTCGGCAAGGTCGTCGGCCCCGTCGCCGATAAGCCTGATGTCCGGCATGGCGGGGTTTGTCGGACGAACCCACTTGCGTCTGGCGCTGCGGTGGACCGACCCGACCAAAGAGCGCTCCGGGCGTTCTACGACGCCGAGTATCTCCCCGACCGGCCTGCCCGGGCGCCCGCGCCGACGGGTGTGCACCGAGAGCACCCGGTCGCCGTCGATGGCGTCGCCAACGTGCTCCTCGGGGACAAGCACGTCGTCGCCACCGCCCTCGGGCATGAAGAAGCCGAACCCTCGCGCGGTCATCGCGAATCGGCCGATCCTGGCGCCCCGGTTCTCCGTGCTGGCGTATCTGAAGCCCTCGGACGCGTATACGACCCCGTCGACGCGCAGTTGCCCGAGCGTCGACAGGAACTCAGAATCAGATTGATCCAGACCCAGGAGCACGGCAAGGCGTTCTACGGTGGGGCTGTTGCGTTGTCGGTTGAGCGTGTCGACGATGCGCCGTGCGAGGCCGGCCGCCTCTTTGGCGGGGCGGCTGGCCGGCCTGTTCGCGCCGCGGGAGGGACGCTGCCCGCGCGATCTATCACGCCGCACGGTTGCGGCCCGCCACCGTGGCCACTGCATTCCGGAAAATCGCCAGGCCTTCGCCTACCTCGGCGCGTCCCAGCCGCGTCCACTGTGGATGCTGCGTCGGGTCGACGTGGCGCTCCGGGTGCGGCATCAGCCCGAGCACGCGACCGCTGGCATCGCATATGCCGGCGATATCGCGATCCGAGCCGTTCGGGTTCTCCGGATAGTCCGGCGCACCTGCGCTCGCCGAGATGTATCGGAATGCGACCTGCCCCTGGCGTTCGAGATCGTCGAGTCGGCCGGGGTCTGTGGCGGTGAACCTGCCTTCGCCGTGTGCGACCGGGAGATACACCGGCGATTCCATCCCCGACGTGAAGACGCATTGCGGGCTGGCCGGGGCAAGGTAGACCCATCGGTCTTCGTATCGCCCCGAGAGATTGTCCGCCAGGGTGAACGCGGGCGCCGTGTCATCCCGTCCGGGCAGCAGCCCCGCCTTGAGAAGCACCTGGAAACCGTTGCAGATGCCCAGCACAAGCGATCCACGCTCGACGAAGCGGCCAAGTGGTTCGCCAAGCCGGGTCGTCAACTCGTTTGCGAGCACCTTACCGGCTGCAACGTCGTCGCCGTACGTGAAGCCGCCCGGAATCACGAGTATCTGGTACTGATCCAGCACGGATGGCTTCTCGGCAACTCGGTTCACGTGGAGGCGATCGGCGTCGCCTCCGGCCAGTTCGAATGCATGCGCCGTTTCTACGTCGCAGTTGGTGCCCGCTGCGCGAAGCACCAAGATTCTTGGCTTCATCGACCGATCCTCGTTGGTGGACGTGGCGACCGGGCCCGATGCGGCCCGCCCGCCAAGTTAAGGTGCCCTCTCCAGACTATGATAGTTACGGCCATTGCTCTTTGGGGGTCAAGGTTGAGCGGCGCGTCCGCCCGGTTGGGTTCCGGCACCTCGTCTCGGTAGATTTCTGCCATCACGGTGGCGGGTCGGCAGAACGACAGCCACCGGCGGCGGGCACCGGCTTCATCCACAACGCCCCACGGCGAGCCGGTCGCCCGGACAGAACGGATGGATACAAGCTCTAAGGAGGGACTGTCGTGGCGAAGATACCGATTGCACTGCAAATGTACTCGCTGAGAGAAGACAGCGCGCGGGATTTCCCTGCAATGCTGAAGGTCGCAGCCGACGCCGGCTACGAGGGCGTCGAGTTTGCCGGGTACCACGGCCTCGAGGCGAAAGAGCTTCGGACGATCCTGGACGACCTGGGCCTGAAAGTCGCCGGCACACACGCCGGGCTCGATACGCTCCTGGACGACGAGTTCGAGAAGACGGTCGAGTTCAACAAGATCATCGGCAACGAGAACCTGATCGTCCCTGGCCTGCCGGACGAGTACCGCGAGTCTATCGACGCGTGGAAGGGCGCTGCGGCGCTGCTCAATGAGTTGGCCGAGAAGCTGGAACCACACGGGATGGTGACAGGCTATCACAACCACTGGGTCGAGTTTCAGCCCGCGCCGGACGGTGTGCTGCCATGGGACGCGTTCTTCGGAACGGCACGTGAAGACGTCGTCATGCAGGTCGACACGGGCAACGCGATGTACGGCGGCGGCGATCCGGTCGTGTACCTCGAGAAGTACCCGGGGCGTGCCAAGACGGTGCACCTGAAAGAACTGCGCGAGCCGAAGGAGTTCGCGGTCTTCATCGGCGATGGAGACGTGGCATGGGACGACATCCTGAGGCTCTGCACCACTGTTGGGGGCACGGAGTGGTTCATCGTGGAGCAGGAGTCG
This sequence comes from uncultured bacterium, assembly GCA_964606675.1. Lineage (GTDB taxonomy): Bacteria > Latescibacterota > MWCZ01 > MWCZ01 > MWCZ01 > CAZSJP01. The sequence goes on along the minus strand of CAZSJP010000170.1, from coordinate 950 downwards.
TACCCCGAGGGCGCGACTCCGGTCGAAAGCGTGGCGCGCTCCCTCCGAAATCTGCGTGCAATGGGTTGGTAGTTCGCCATCGCCCCTTCGCGCTCGGCTCCCAACGGACCGGGCGCGAAGGGGTACCGCGCGCGTCCGCTATGAAGACTATCCTGATCGTCGTCGTTCTGGTTCTGATTTTGCTGCTGATGAAGCTCAGTGGCGTCGCGTTCCTCCTCACCGGGTGGGTACTCAAGCTACTCATCGTCGTGGGAGGGCTGTTGGCGCTGCTGCATTACGCTTCAAGGAAACGCTGATCATGTGCGTGGCACCACAGGAGTTATCTGCAACGCACTCGGCAGGCAGGCAACAGGAGGACCAGGACATGCGCATACCCTTGATCGGTCGTCTGATGGTGGCAGCTTCTGTGGTCGCATTACCACGTCTCGCCGCCTCCGAGTCACTGCTGACATCCGGCTCGTGGCTATCGTCGCACGGGATAACGCCCGAGTTGGGCTACCTCGGTGAAGTGTACGGCAACGCGAGCGGCTTCGATGCCAAGAACCATGTGGGCGAGATGACCTACGTGGCGGGGCACTCCGTCTACAGGGGTCTGCTTGGCATCGGAGCGACCGTCAGCACCGAGGGGCTGGGGCTGTGGTCGCGCGGTACGGCGTTCGTCATGGTCCACGACCTTCATCAGCGAGGCATCGGCGCCTACGGCACCGACCTGACGCAGCCCACCAGCAACATCGATGCAGGCGAGCCGGTGAGGCAGCTCTCGGAACTGTGGTACGAACACGAGGTGCTGGAAGACCGTCTGCGAGTCCGCGTCGGCCTGCAGGAGACGAACGCCGACTTCGCGTTCACCGAGTCGGCCGGCGATTTCCCCGGCTCTTCGTTCGGCATGCCGCCGATGATGCTGATCCCGAGCTTCCCGATGACGAACCTCGGGGTGGCCGTGTTCTTCC
>CAZSJP010000169.1:0-8206 GCA_964606675.1 uncultured bacterium | reverse complement strand
ATCCTCAAGATCGACGATTCAGTGGTTGTCAGGGAGGACGATCCGGTCCTTGGCCCGTTGGTTGGCGGCGAACCGGACTACTGTGACTACTTCCCCGACGGCACGGTCGTCCTGATGCAGGAACCCGAGCGCTACATCAACCATTCCTGTGAGCCCAACGTCTACGTCTATGCCGTTGGCATGGAGCGCTTCGTGCTGGCCATGCATGGCATATCCGCAGGAGAGGAGCTAGCGTTCGACTACGCTATCGGCGTGGTAGGTGGCGACTGGTTAGACTGCCGCTGCGGCGCCGCAACGTGTCGCGGGAGGCACCCGTCGGATTTCTTAGCGCTGCCTCAGGCGAAGCAGCTCGAATACCTGCCCTACCTGGATCCCTCGTTCGTTGAGATACACCTGCAGAGGATTCTAGATCTGCTGAGGGCAGGGGTGCAAGATCATGTCTCATGACGAGGGGCGTGAGGGTGCGTTCTGACGCACTGCCGTCCTGGCCGACAACAGTGTCGTGTCCTCCTGCACCCAATGTGAGGTCCGCGGGCCGGCGTTTCCTACTGCCCTCGCTGAGGGTAGCCGTCCCTCTGGCTGGGCCTGCGACGTGGCTCGCGCGCCACGAGCGGCGCCGCACGTAACTTGACGGCCTCGGTGGCCGGATGAGATTCTACCAGCGCCAGGAAGTCGTCCGTCGGGTTGATGCGGCCACCGGACACCTGGAAGGCGAAAGTGCCGTGGGCCTTCGTTGCCACGTGAAGGTACACCGGCAGCGACCCGCCGTTGATCGAGACGATCCGTTGCAGTTCGGCGATGCCCTCTTCCGTCAGCCGCGACGTTGCTACCGTTACGTCCAGCGCTTTGGCGAGGATCTGCCTCGCGTCGGCCATGGGTATCAGCTGATCGACCAGAACCTTGGGCTCGTCGTCGTCCCTTGCGCCGCGGATCATGACGGCGTTGTCGACGATCAGATGGCGATCGGCTTCCTTCAACGCGTCCGGGAACACGACGGCCTCATAGCTGCCCGCGAAGTCTTCGCAAATCAGCACGGCCATCGATTTGCCTTTCTTCGTCGTGATGCGACGGATGCTCATGATGACGCCGGCGGTCAGCAGGGGGGTGCCGCCCGACGTTTCAGGCAGCGCGTCGCTGGCGTGGGAGCAGAACAGCTCGATATCTCGCCGATGGGCGTCGAGCGGATGGCCGGAGATGTAGAAGCCCAGCAACTCGCGTTCTTGGGCCAGGCGTTCGGGCCCGGAAAGCGGCGGAACTTTCGGAAGCTCCGGAATTGCGCTCGGCCCCGAATCCCCTTCCTTGGCGGCCGCCTCGAAGAGCGAGGTCTGCCCTCGAGACGCGTTGTCCTGCTCGTCCTGCCCCCAGCCGACGGCCATGTCGGCGCCTTGGAGAAGCTGACCCCGATCGCCGAAAGCGTCCATGGCGCCAGCCTTTGTCAGGCTTTCTACCATCCGCTTGTTGATGGCCTTCAGATCGACCCGGCGGCAGAAGTCGAACAGCGACGTGAAGCGACCGCCCTCGTCGCGCGCCTCAAGCATCGCCTCGATGGCCTGTGCGCCGAGGTTCCTCACCGCCAGCAGCCCGAACCGTATGCCCTCGGGCTCCACGGAGAACTCGAGATTGCTCTCGTTCACGTCGGGTGGCCGAATCTGCTCGCCCATGCGGCGGCACTCGTCGATCAGCACGATGATCCGGTCCGATTTGTCCATCTCGGACGTCAGCGAGGCGGCCATGAACTCGCGCGGGTAGTGGGCCTTCAGATAGGCTGTCTGGTAGGCCACGAACGCGTAGCACGCGGCGTGGCTCTTGTTGAACGCGTACGACGCGAACTTCTCCCAGTCGGCCCAGATCTTATTCGCGAGCTTTTCGTCGATCCCGTGGCCGGTGGCGCCCACCATGAACTTGTCCTTCAGTTCCTCCATCATACTCACGATCTTCTTGCCCATCGCCACGCGGAGAAAGTCGGCCTCGCCACGAGTGAAGCCGGCCAGATCGCGAGACATCTGCATCACCTGCTCCTGGTATACGGTGATGCCGTGCGTGTTCTTGAGCGCCGCTTCCATGCTCGGGTGATCGTATTGCACACTCTTACGGCCGTGCTTGCGCTCGCAGTATTCCTCGATGAACTGCATCGGTCCGGGCCGATAGAGAGCCACCATGGCGATGATGTCTTCGAAGCGGTTGGGCCTGAGCTGCCGGAGGTAGCGCTTCATGCCGGCCGATTCGAGCTGGAACACCGCGGTGGTTTCGCCTTTGCAGAGCAGCTCATACGTAATGGCGTCGTCCATCGGCAGGTTGTATATGTCGATGTCCACGCCATGGTCCTTCTGGATCAACTTGATCGTCTTCCTGATGACGGTCAGATTGCGCAGGCCGAGGAAGTCCATCTTAAGCAGGCCCAGCGCCTCCAGCGCCTTCGCTCCGTACTCGGTGATCACGACGTCGTCGCTTCGCGGCGCGTGCTGCAACGGAACGAAGTTCTCCAGCGGCCGATCCGATATCACAACAGCGCACGGATGGACGGACGTGTGCCGGCTGACGCCCTCCAACTCGATAGCCAAGTCGATGATCTTCTTGTTGACGTCGTTCTCGTCGTAGGCCTTCTTGAACTCCGGTTCGTCTTCTAGGCAGTCGGCCAATTCGACGCCAGGGCGAGGTGGCACCAGCTTGGCGAGTTGGTCGCGCTCGCCGTATGGCAGGCCCATTGCCCTGCCAACGTCCTTGATCGCTGCTTTCGCGCGCATCGTGCCGAACGTGATGATGCTTGCCACGCAGTCCTTTCCGTACTTCTGCCGAACGTACTCTATGACCTCGTCGCGGTGCTCGTCATCGAAGTCGATATCGGCGTCGGGCATCGACACGCGGTCGGGGTTCAGGAATCGCTCGAAGAGCAGGTCGTATGCCAGAGGATCGAGGTCGGTGATGCCGAGGCTGTACGTCACCAACGCCCCCGCGGCCGAGCCGCGCCCAGGGCCGACGATTATGTCGCTCTTCTTCGCGTAGTTGACGAAGTCCCAGACTATCAGGAAATACTCGGCGAAGTTCATGCTGTTGATGACGCCCAGTTCGAAGTTCAGCCGCTCGAGGATCTGCGGTATCGACACCGGCAGTTCATCCTCCGAGTGACCCTCCGCAAGCGCCCACGTGCCGTCGTCGAGCTTCTGTATTGGGTAGCGGTGTGTCAGACCCAGTTCGCAAAGCTCATGGAGGTGTTCCTCCGGCGGCTGGCCCCTCGGCGTCTGGAACGACGGCAGGCGGGCCTTACCCAGGTCGATCTCGACGTTGCACATCTCGGCGATGCGCATCGTGTTGGTGAGCGCTTCTTCGTTCGCCGGGATGAACGACTCCATATCCTCGGTGGCGACCATGCTATAGTTGCCACCCATCATCGACATGCGGTCCTTTTCGTCGATGGTGGTGTTGGTCTGGATGCACAGCAGCACGTCCTGCGCCTCGGCGTTCTCGATCCGCGCGTAGTGGCTGTCGTTCGTGGCGACCACTGGCAGACCGAAGTGCTCTGCGATCTCCAGGACGCCGTTGTTGGCTTTCTCCTGATCCTCCAGGTCCGGGTGATGCTGGATCTCCATGAAGAAGGCGTCGTCGTCGAAGTGAGACCTGTACCGCTCGACGAGCTTGGTCGCGGTGTCCATGTCGCCGTCGATGATCGCGCGTGGCACCTCGCCGCCAATGCACGCCGTCATGCATACCAGGCCGCGCCCGAACTCGTGCAGCAGATCGTGATCGACCCGGGGGTGGTAGTAGAATCCGTCTATGTGGGCCTTGGTGACCAGCCCCATCAGGTTGGCATACCCCTCATCGTTCCGCGCGAGGAGCACCAGGTGATACGAGTGGCGGTCCGAGGCGGGAGTCTTGTTCTTGTGTCCTCGCGGTGCGACGTACACCTCGCACCCGAGGATCGGCTTGATCTTAGCCTCCCGCGCCGTCTGATAGAAATCCAGTATGCCGTACATCGCGCCATGGTCGGTCAGCGCGATGGCCGTTTGCTCCAGTTCGACGGCACGCGCCACGATTTTCTTAGGGGATGAGATGCCGTCGAGCAGGCTGTACGACGAGTGGACGTGCAGGTGGGCGAAGTCGGAGGCCAACACGGTATTTGTCTCCCTCGTGCGGATCGGTCGACCGTCGAGGCGCGGAGGTCGGGGAGCCGCGGCTTGCTCCACGCCCTCTACGCCTGTGCGGTCAGTCAGGCCCCTGTCGGGCCATCTGTGTCTTCAGTGTTTCGACCTCGCCGGCCCGGCCATGGGCGCCATGCCGCAATCGGCGCCCTCGTTGTGTCCGGTGGGGTCGCTCGCTCCCGTGCCCGCGAGCGCCCGCCGAGCGTCGCTAGAAGACGCTCTCCAGACGCACGTGAACCTTGCCCTGGCCGAATGAATCGCCTCGGCCCCAGCCGAAGTCTATCCCCAGCACTCCCGCTCGCGTTCGCGCGCGCAGGCCGATACCGTACCCCAGCAACCACCGGGTCGCGCGCGAAGTTGTCGTCGGACCGGCCTCGCCAGCGACGGTGCTTTGGCGGTGCATCCTGACGACACCCGCATCGACGAACGCGAACGCACGCGACATCGGGCCGAGCAAATAGCGCCACTCGTGGTTGCCCCAGGCGAGTCTGTCGCCCATGAACTGATCCTGGCGATAGCCTCGGACGGTCTGCACTCCGCCAATCCGGAGGCTGTCGGCGCGGCTGATCGATGCGCGGCCGTCGTCGCTCACAACCTGTGCGCCATGCCAGCCCAGAGCAACCACGGAGGCCCTGCCCACTGGCACATAATGCTCCAGATCCACCCGAACGCTCGACGAACGCTCCGTTTTCGGCCATGCGTCGATCCCGAATACCGCAACGAAATCCGAGTCGTTCACGCCGTTAGTGCGAAACGACGAGCGCCAGTCGACGTGGTACCGCATGCCGCGAGTCGGGTTCAGGCGCACGTCGCGTGTGTCGTAGTCCACTTCGGCGCTGAACGTCGTGCCCCTGTTGCGGGGACCCGCCAACGCCAGGATCGAGTCGCTGCGCACGACACGCCTGCCGATCCCGATGCCCGCCGTGACCGACGGCCACGCCTCGCCGCCGAGACGCCCTTCGATCTGTTCGACCGCGTAGCCGATCCGCTGCTCGACTGCGAGCGCCACCGATGCGTCGACAGGATATCCGGCGACCCACGGCTCGCGATAGGCCAGGTCCAGCAGGCTCGTCTCTTCGCGCGGACGTTCCCATCGGGCGTCCACGCGGCGCCCGGTTCCCCACAGGTTCCCGAGTGCGATGTCGACCAGCCCGGTCACCTGCGAAGGGCGTCCCTCGGTGGCCGGCTGATACCCGACAACGCCCTCGAAGCGGTTCGGCCGGCCTTCGCTCACCCGAATCGCCAGATCGACGACGCCGCGCGACGAATCGCTCCACACCATCGACGGCTCGCCGACTTCCTCGAAATACCCGGTTCGTTCGAGGCGACGACGCCACCGGTCGACACGGCGCTGATCGTATGCCGCCCCGCTCTCCTGCCGAAGTTCTCTCTCGATGACGATCGAACGCGTGATGGTGTTGCCGATGGGGCGAACCCGGCCCACAGTCACCAGCGGACCCCGTGTTACGTTCGCTCGGAGCACCACACGTCCGCCGCCCGGCTCCCGTGCCGAATGAAGCTCTATCGCCGCCAGCGGATGACCGCTCCGGGCCTCGGCCATGAGGCGCTGCTCGATCCACAGCAACACGTCCTCCGGGCCGCCAAGGCGGGCGCTCGCGTCCTCGGTCTCTATCGTCGCTCGTGCGCCCTCGGAGACACGCACCAACCGGACCGAGGCCGTAGCGCTATTCCCGGCGAGCCCTTCATCCGGGGACCGGTCGGCGAACGTCGAATCCTCGACGACCGCCCACCAATAGCCGGCAGCAGCGTACTCGCGTCGGAGTGCCTCGGCTCCGTCGGGTGCCCGCAGCAGCTCCCCGATTCGACCCGCGGATATGTGTGCCGATCCGGTGACCACCAGCCTCGCTGGTGCGACCCGCCCGGAGTCCGCTGCCGATGGGCTTCGTTCCGGCGTTGCCGGGGCATCCGCTTGCATGATGGCTAGACCGACGACGATCCAGAAGCGCAACACGACCCTCCAGGTGCTCTCCTGAACGAATATAGGTAGTGGCACCCCACCGAAGGAAGCTCATGGAACCGGGTATTTTGACTCTCTCTTCGTCGGGCTTGTTGGTGCATATAACAGGCTGTAAAACATGATGTTATAGTGGGCATGCATCTGGTCATATGCCTCATTTCGGACCTCCGTCCGGTGTCGCCGGACGGCGCCCAAGCCCTTGCACCAGAGAGCCGCGAGAAGACTTGCCGCCCTCAGGCCCGAGGCGTACTCTCATTGGTAATCGGACTGCTTGCGCAGAACTTTTTTCCGCGATACCCGGAGTGACACGATGAACCGAGTTCGAACCGAACCGCAGCGCCCGGACGCGTCGGTTCTGCCATGGTACGCAGAATGGTTCGGTCGCGACTACCTCGAAGTCTACAAACACCGCGACGATGCCGAGGCGCGCCGTCAGATAGATCTCATGGAGCGTGCGCTTCGGCCATTCCCTGGGGCTCGCATCCTGGATCTGGCATGCGGCGCGGGCCGGCATTCGATCGAACTGGCCCGGCGTGGCTACGACGTCGTCGGAGTGGACCTCTCGCAGGATTTGCTCGACCGAGCGGCCGAGGAGGCTGCGGCAGCCCAAGTGGAAGTCCGGCTGTTGCGCTCTGACATGCGCGAGGTCGTTGAGAGGAACGCATTCGACGTCGTGGTCAACTTCTTCACGAGCTTCGGCTACTTCGAAACCGACGAGGAGAACCTGCGAGTTCTTGCAGCCATCCGAGAGGCGTTGTGCGCCGGCGGGTCGTGGATGCTGGACTATCTCAACCGCGAGCGAGTCATCGCCACGCTGGTGCCGCACGACGAGAAACAGGTCGGCGACATTCACCTGGCGCAGGAGCGGTGGGTCGACCTGGTGCGAGGCAGAATCAACAAGACGCTGCGTCTGCGGACCGAAGGTGGTGTGCGAGTGTACCGCGAGTCGGTCAGGATGTACAGCTTCCCCGAGCTAGTGCGCATGGCCGAGCATGCCGGCCTGAGGGCCACGCAGGTGTACGGATCGTACGACGGCGATGCGTACGGTTCGGCCTCCCCACGCCTGGTGATCGCAGGTACGACGAGTGATGGCGCTCACGCAACCGGACGCTGAGGCCCATGCCTGACTGCGAAGCATCGGCGACGGCTATTCCGTCGCTCGTCCCGGCGGGCATCGCGGGTCGGTATCTGGCCGATCCCGAGTTCGCGCACGACATCTTCGGCGGCCACCCCGAAGACGCCGCCGCCCAGAGCCGTGCGATGGAGGAAGTCTCTGCGCGCAGCTACCCGCGGCGTCGGCTGGCCCAGGAGTTACGGCGGCAGAACACGCAGTGGGGCCTCGCGCCGGAAGCGGCACACAGCATCGACGCGCTTGAGTCCGACGCGTTCTGCGTGATGACGGGGCAGCAGGCCGGCCTGTTCACCGGGCCGCTCTATACGATCTACAAGGCGTTGACGGCGGTCTGGGAGGCGCGCCGGCTCACATCGGACACGGGCGCCAAGGTGGTGCCCCTCTTCTGGCTGGCCGCCGACGACCACGACGTCGCCGAAATCGATCACGCAACGGTGCCGGACCGTGACGGTCGGCCTCGCGTCGTTCGGTACGAGCATGGCTCGGGCGAAGGCAGCACGATGGCGGGCCGCCGCGTCTCTCGCATCCGGTTCGATGACTCGATCTCGCCATTCATCGACGCCGAGCTTGCGCTACTCCCCGACGGGCCGGGCCGTTCGGACGTCGCCGAGGCGTTGGCCATGGCCTACAGGCCGGGACGCTCGTGGGTCGACGCGTGTGCGATGCTTCTTGCCCGATGGCTCGGGCGCTTCGGCCTCGTGCTCGTAAGCCCGGACTCGGCCGAGATCAAGCGGATGATGGCTCCGGTGTTCTCGGCGGAAATCGGCGACCCGAATCCGTCGCTCGAAGCGGTCGAGGAATGCGAGGCCGATCTCTTGAGCGCGGGGTACCGTCCACAGGTCGGCCGAGCGGACCGATCGACGTTCCTGTTCGTCGACGACGAGGCAGGCCTTCGCAGACGTGTCGATCTGTCGGGTGACGGCACCGCGTATGTACTTGATGATGCGGCGACACGGATGT
>CAZSJP010000168.1:0-8208 GCA_964606675.1 uncultured bacterium | reverse complement strand
GCGCGCCGACGCGCTCGACTACACGAACGACGGCTGCTGGGAGGTCATCATACCAGGGCGGACCGACTTCCGTTTCCAGCGTCTCAGCCTCGCCCTGTGCCTCGAATGGGCGCTCAACCGAGGATGCTCGCGTCTCGATGGTACGGAGCAAGGTCCGGACACTGGCGACCCGCGCGCATTCGGGAGCTTCGACGACGTATGGGACGCGTTCTCCGTGCAAGCCGACGCCATGATCGGTCGCGTCGTCCGGGGTGTCGTCGAGACGAACGACAATCGCCACGTCATAGCGCCGGTGCCGTTGCTGAGCGCGCTGATCGAGGGTGCATTCGAGAAACGTCGAGACCTGACCGCGGGCGGGGCCCGCTACCGAACGTTCGGCATGCTCGCCGAGAGCGCGGCTCACACGATAGACTCGCTCACCGCGATCAAGAACGTCGTCTTCGAGCAGGGCGACGCCACGATGAGCGAGCTTTGCGATGCGCTGGAGTCCGACTTCGAGGGATACGACGCCCTGCGACGGCAGATGCGCGGCGCCCCCGCCTACGGCAACGACGACGACGTGGCAGACCTCGTGGGCGACGACGTGATGCGGATGTTCGTCGATACGGTCGGCCGCCACGCCGAGCGAGTGCGGGCTGAGATGTGGTTCCCGTGCGGCGCCGGGACATTCTCGTGGTACATCGGCATCGGCGAGGGACTCGGCGCGTCGGCCGACGGACGCGGAGCGCGCGACCCGGTCTCGTCGAACTTTTCGCCCGCGCTGGGCAGAGACGTCTCCGGCCTCCCGCCGGCGATCTTGTCGTACGCCAGAATGCAGAAGCCCGGTCTGCCGGCCGGCGGCCCGCTCGATCTGCGCATGGCGCGGCGCCTCGTTCTGGGCGACGAGGGCACGAGCCGCATGTCGGCTCTGATCAGGGGCTTCGTGGATGTCGGCGGATCGATGATGACACTGAGCGTCGCGGACACCGAGGAACTGATGGCAGCGCAAGACGACCCCGAAACGCACTCGTCGCTGAGGGTTCGTATGGGCGGATGGAGCGCATATTTCACCATGCTGAGCCGCGAGCAACAAGACCATCACATTCGTCGACAGGAGGGCGGCCGATGACTGCGGGACCCTCAGACACGACCGGCCTCGTCCTCGACATCGACACGTTCGCGGTTCACGACGGCCCCGGGATAAGGATGGCGGTCTACCTCAAGGGCTGCCCGATGAAATGCCGATGGTGCCACAGCCCCGAGTCGCAAGCATCGCCGCCCGAGGTGATCCTCATACGCGACCGGTGCGCGCTCTGCGGTCGGTGCGTCGCGGCGTGTGCCGAGGAAGTCCACTCGATAGCCGACGGGCGACACGAGCGGAATCGCCCGGCATGCGTGCTGTGCGGGAACTGCGTTGCCGAATGCCCCGCCGGAGCGCTGGAGATGAAGGGCGCGACGATGACGGCGGAGCAGATCGCCAACCGCGCAGAACGGCTCAAGCCCTTCTTCGATCGCTCGGGCGGCGGCGTGACGCTCACCGGCGGCGAGGTGACGTTGCAGGCCGAGTTCGCCGCGGCCATCCTGCGAGAGTGCCGACGGAGGGGCATCCACACGGCATTCGAGACGTCAGGTGCATGTTCGTGGGAGAAGCTGCAGATGCTCGTCGAACACGCCGACATGGTGCTGTACGACGTCAAGCTGATCGACGACGGAGCCCATCGTGAATGGACCGGAGCGTCCAACAAGGCCGTACTGCGGAACGCCGAGAAGCTGGCGGCCGCCGGCGCCGACGTCCGGGTTCGCGTGCCGCTGATCCCGGGGATCACCGACACGGATGAGAACATCGACGGTATTCTCCGCTTCGCATCGCGCGTCGGGCTGAAGTCCATCGCATTCCTGCCGTACAATGCCTCAGCCGGTGCGAAATACGAGTGGCTCGACGAACACTACGGCATCGACGGCGAGCCGCAGACCGCCGAGAAGCTCGCCGGCATTCAAGAGCGCGCCGCGGAGCGCGGGCTCAGCGCAGCGGTGAGCTAGGACGAGAGCTATCCGGCTGCCGCGATGCGCGACGGCGGCGCAATACAGGCGGGTACATCTACCGAGGAGATGGCGGCCATGTCGGACTCGTGGTGGCACGATTGTGCGCTGTGGGGACAACTCAACCTCCAGGAGCACGATCCATCAGGCATAGACGTCGACAAGTGGAAGGACTACTGGCGTCGCACGCACATCGACGGCGTGACGCTCAACGCGAGCGGCATCATCCATTACTACCCGACCGACGAGCCCCACGCGTGGATCAGCCCGTGGCTGGATGAGCGCGATCTGCTCGGTGAGCTGGTGACTGCTGCCCGCGAGTTGGACCTGCGCGTTCTGGCGCGGTTCACGCCGAGCCGCGTGCACGAGGAGTTCGCGCTCTCGCATCCGGATTGGCTCATCGCCGACGTCGACGGCCAGCCTCGTCCCGACCCCGGGCACGACCCGGGGCAGAGCCGGCGGATGTACCACACCTGCCTCAACGGCCCGCACTATCGGTGGTGGGTGCCCGAGGTGATGTTCGGCGAGCTTATGCGTCGCTACGACGTCGACGGCTTCTTCTTCAACGCGTGGCAGACGCCCGAGCGAGACTTCGGCGCATGTCACTGCCGCCACTGCCGTGCGAAGTTCGCGGAAGACCTGGGGCGCGAACTGCCCGCGCGCCGCGACACGGCCGACCCGGCGTGGATAGACTGGCTTGCCTGGCACGGCGAGTGCATGGTCGACCTCGGCCGGCAATACCAGACGGCCGCCAAAGCGCTGAAGCCTTCGGCCACCAGCGTCCTGAACCTGGGTGGCGACCTTGAGGGCATGCACCATTCGGGCGACTGGCGGGCGATGGGACAGTCGCACGACATGATCGATCACGATCACCAGTCGCGTCACGGACCGATATGGAGCATCGGCATGACCGGCCGGCTCATGCGGGCTGCAATGTGGCCGAAGACACCCTATTACCATCTGTTCGGTGTATACGGTGGCCAGGGACGCATCGCCGCCCAGCCGGCTGCCGAGCACACGCTGATGATGGCGGAGATGATCGCCAGCGGCTCAAGGCTGTGGTACCACATCATCGGTGCCCTCGGTGAGGACCGCCGACCGTTCGACACCGTCGAGCGCATGTACGACTTCTACCATCGGAACCGCGAGTACTTCGTCGACGCCGACAGCGCCGCCGAGCTCGCTGTAGTGTTCTCGCACGACGCGGTTCTGACCCACGGCGGAGACGATGCCGCCCGCCGCTGCGGCGACCCCTATCGTGGTGCATGCCATGCCCTTGTACGCGGCCGAATGCCATTCGATATGCTCTCGGTGGACGACCTCGGCACGGAGCGCATGGATCGATATCGCGCGCTCATCCTACCGAATCAGGCGTACCTCTCCGACGAAGACTGCGACGCGCTCAGGGCGTTCGTCGAGCGTGGCGGCGGCCTTGTATCAACCGGCGAGACTTCGCTCCACGGGAGCGATGGCGCACGGCGCGACGACTTCGCGCTCGGTGACGTTCTCGGAGTGCAGGCAACGAGCGACGTTCCGTACGGGCCGTATCGTCAGGCATACATCAGGCTTGAGGAGCATGACGTGCTCGGCCGCGGGCTGGAAGGCACCGACGCGGTCTCAGCGACGGTCGAGATGAGCTTCGTGCCGGTGACAGTCGCAGACGACGCGCGCGTCCATCTCTCGTTCATACCGCCGATCCCGCACATGCCTCCCGAGCGGGCGTACTTCCATGTCCCGAGAACGGACACGGCGCTTGCCGTCGGCCGTGAGCATGGACGCGGACGATCTCTCTACTTCCCGTGCGACGTCGCTCGCTGGTGCGCGGTCGGGAACAATCCCGATCACAGGCAACTCATGCTCGATGCCGTAGACTGGGTGCTTCGGGAGCCGCTCGCCGTCGAGGTCGAGGGCGACGGACTCGTCGACGTGTTCGCCTATCGACAGCCCGGCATGCTCATCGTCCACATGGTGAACTGTACCAACCCTGACAACTGGACGCCGCCGGCGGTCGAGATATCGCCCATTGGCGCGCAGACCGTCACACTTCGCGGCGTCGGCAAAGTGTCCGCGGGGCGCCTGTTGTGGGCGGATCGAGAGCTGTCCGCCGCCGAGATTGTGGCAGAAAGCGATCGGACCGTCGTCGCCGTGGACAGGATCGACGCGTATGAGGTCCTTGTGCTCGACATCGGTTGACGGCTGCACGAAACGACACCCGCGACCGCAAACACCCAACCGTGGAGGTATGCATGAAGAAGCGCTCAGATGGCCTGATCAACGTCCGGGACCGCGATGCCGTGCGCGCGCGCCGGCCGCTGCTCATCGCGCATCGCGGCGGCGTGGTGCAACCGGGCTCGCCGGAGAACACGTTACTAAGCATCGAGTTGGCCGCGCTCATGGGGTACGACATGGTCGAGCTGGACCTGCGCGAGGCAAAGGACGGCGTGCCGGTCGCTTTCCACGACTGGAGCCTCGTGAAGAGCTGTGGCATCGGATCGAGCGCTGAGAGCATGACAAGTGCGGAGCTGACGCAAGTGAGGCACCTTGGCAGCGACCAGCACATACCGACCTTGGACGAAGCGTTGGCGTTGTGCAGCCGCCTACGCCTCGGCGTCATGTTCGACGTGAAATCGGGTCGCGAACGGGCTGTGTCGGAGGAGTTGCTCGGCCGCGTGGCCGAGATGGTAGAGAGACACGGGCTGACCAGGTCGTGCGTCACTATCTCCGGCGACCCGACGGTCAGGCAAGTGCTCGGCGAGTTCGCGCTCCTAACCGTCACCGGAGAGGAGACGGCGCTCGTCGCGAATGGCGAGGCGCTCGAGCTCGATGGGCGGTTCTGGTTCGGGTTGCGGAAGGACCTGCCGGATGAGGCTATCGGACCGTTGCAGCGCTCGGGCGCTCTGGTGATGCCCGCGCTCAACACGTTCCGCTATCCGACCCACGCGCACATGGAACTGGCTCGTCGCGACGTCGCGCACTTCACCGAGCACGGAGTCGACGGGTACCAGATCGACTCGGTCTACGGCGAGTTCTTCGTGCCGCAGCCGTGAGGCGTGTCTGAGGGGAGGGCCTGGGGGTGACCGGGGCCTCCATAGGTTCTCAAGCTCGGAACTCGGACTTACCTTAGGTTCAACACAGGCGAGCACGACAGGTTCTAGAGGTATCGAGACCATGCCGAAAGACATCAGCAGCCCGTTCACGCCGGGGCAACCGGTGCCCGTCGAGTTCTTCGCCGGCAGAATCGACGAAGTCGAGCGACTGAACGCGATGGTCGCCCGCTCGCTACAGGGGAGGCTGCAGATCGGTTTCATCACCGGCGAGCGGGCGATCGGAAAGAGTTCGCTCGCGTCGTTCGTCCGCCATCTGGCAGAGCGCGACTCGGAGGTCATCGGGCTTCACGCTTTCCTCGGCGGCGTCGGGTCGCTCGAAGAGATGGTCCGTCGTGTATTCAACAAGTTGCTCACCCAGACCGCCGGCAGCCCCGTCTACGAAGCCGTCAAGGGCTTCTTCGGGGATCACGTGCGGCAGGTCGGGCTGTTCGGGATCAGCGTCGAGTTCGAGGCATCGAGCAGGGACTTGCAGCACGCAGTGAACGACTTCGGGCGCTCACTGAACGAGTTGTACCAGCGGATCAAAGATCAGAAGAAGGGCATTCTGCTCGTATTGGACGACATCAACGGACTAGCATCGCAAGCGGAGTTCGCCAACTGGGTCAAGAGCCTCGTCGACGAGATCAGCACGTCCGGCACGGGTCTGCCGCTTTGCATGCTCTTCGTGGGCGTCGAGGACCGGCGCCAATCCCTCATCAATCTGCAACCATCTCTCACGCGGGTATTCGACCTAATCGAGATCAGGAATTGGTCGGAAGAGGAGACAAGTAGCTTCTACGACGGGACCTTTGGCAGCGTCGGCATCAAGGTTGAACAGGAGGCCTTGGGTACCATGTCTCAGTTCGTGGGTGGATTCCCGGCCCTGGCCCATGAGATTGGCGATGCTGCTTTCATCGCCGATGATGATGCCCGAGTTGACGAAATGGACGCCGTCAGGGCCGTTGCGGCCGCTGCTGAAGTCGTGGGCCGCAAGCATCTTGAACCGCGCGTTTTTCGATCCATCAGTAGCGAAAATCACAGGAAACTTCTGACAAAGATTGCAGAGCTGGAACCCGGGGTGTTCAGGCGTGCGGACCTGATGGCGCTGGCAGTTGGTGGGGAAGCCAGTACGCTCGATGGCTTTTTGGGCAAGATGCTAGATCTGGGAGTGTTTGTGAGGGAGCAGCGAGGGGTGTACCGTGTCGCCTCAGACCTGTACCATGTCTACTTCGCGATGGGAGACGCGCTGGACCCATCAGCCGAGTGACCCCCTCTACTGAGTCGCCCTAGTCGTACCTCAGCGCCTCGATCGGGTCGAGCTTCGCCGCGCGACTGGCGGGGTAGATGCCGAAGAACAGGCCGATACCCACCGAGAAGCCGACAGCCAGCGCGATTGAGCTCGTGCTGACGATCACCGACCAGCCACCGGTCGCCGCAAGAACGCGCGCCATGCCGATCCCGACCAGCAATCCCAGCGCCCCGCCGACGATGCACAGCACCACCGATTCGAGCAGAAATTGTAGCAATATGCCCTTGCGTTGGGCGCCGATGGCCATGCGTACGCCGATCTCTCTCGTGCGCTCGGTGACGCTCACCAGCATGATGTTCATGATCCCTATCCCGCCGACGACGAGGCTCACTGCCGCGATGCCGGCGAGCAGGAACGTGAACGTGCGCGACGTCTCCGCGAACGTCTCCATGATGTCGAGCTGATTGCGCACCTGGAAGTCGTTGTCGCTGTCCGGATGCAGTTTGTGCCTGCGGCGGAGAATCCGCTCGATCTCGCCGGCAGCGGCGTTCATCTCGCGCTGAGACGCAACCTGTACGGTGATGCTGCCGAGCCTGTCGGTGCCCAGCAAGCGGTGTTGACCGGTCTTGAGGGGGATGATCGCCACGTTGTCCGGGTTACGCCAGCCCTCCGCGCCCTTGGCCGCCAGAACGCCAACGACCTCGAACGCATGTCCCTGGATGCGAATCTGTTCGCTCACCATAGACGGGCCGCCGCCGAGCGCCTCCACCACGTCGGCGCCGAGAACCGCCACGCGCCGCCTGCCTTCAACCTCGGCAGACGTGAAGAACCGGCCGTGGACAAGCTCGAACCGGCGCACCGGGAAATAGTCGGGTTCTGTCGCCACGACGCTGGCGGACGTGTTCCGGTTGCGGTACTTCACCTGGTAGTTGCGTGACATCTCGGGCACCACTGCGTCGGCGAGCGTCATCTGCTCGGAAAGTGCCGATGCGTCGTCCGAGGTCAGCGGCACGAATGTCGACGCCACCGCCCGATTTCGGCTGTATAGCGGCCTGACGTAGAGCAGGTTGACGCCGAGCGACGTGATGCGATCCTGCACCGATCTGCTCGCGCCTTCGCCGATGGCCATCATGGCGATCACCGCACCGACGCCGATGATGATCCCCAGCATCGTCAGCAACGCGCGTCCCTTGTTGGCCATGAGCGCCGCGATCGCGACCCGGATCGTCTCCCAGATGAGCATGCTACCTGCGCCCCATCATCCGGCCGCCACTCCATCGCCTCGCCCGCGCGCGCATCTGCTCGGACTGCGCGGCCAGGTTCGCGGACGGCGGCACGACGACTTCCGCACCCTCCTCAAGCCCGCCGACGATCTCGGTGTATTCCCACGTCTGAGCGCCCGTGCGCACGCTCACCGGCCGAATCGTGCCGTCGGCCTCCCGGACAAACACCGCCGCGCGCTGCGGAGCCGCGCCCCTGGAGCCCGCACCATCGGGGTTGCTCCGTTCGCGGAACGCTCGGAGTATGCGCCTGCGCTCTTCCCTGTTGGCGGCCGATGCCACCAGCGCGCGCACGCTGTCGGGCATCTCGGGCCGGCCCCTCGAGCCGACACCCTCGAACGATCGTCTTCCGCGCGGTCGCTCCATCGCACCGGGCTCTCCGCCCCGGCCGCCTCCGCGGCTCGCCCGCCTTGGACGCTCAAGCGCCAATCTGACCGAATCCTCGCTAAGGCCCAGCAGCGGTGCCGTCACTATGGCGTTGCGCTGGCTCTTCACCGTCTCGCTCGGCAGAGCGAGCACAGCGTCCCTACGCAATATGTGTATGTCGACGTTGGCGTTCATCCCCGGCAGGAGA
>CAZSJP010000167.1:0-8217 GCA_964606675.1 uncultured bacterium | reverse complement strand
CAGTTTACACCATGCAATGGACCTGTGGTTACTCACAGGAACTGTGGTATCGCTACGCACTCGAATTGGACAACTGATACGAGGGAATTTTCACCCACTAGATTGCGGCCTTGTCGGCCGCTACCTAATCCTCGGAGAACGAAACAACGACACGAAACCCGATGCAGTAGTGTCTGAAAAAGGGAGAGTTGGCGTAGCGGTAAGCTGACCGGCAAAGGGAAGCTTCAATATCCCAGGGCCCACCTCGCATAACCCGGCACTTTTCCGGTGGTTCCCAGTAGTGTACTTCTGTCGCTGATGCTTTATTGGGTCGAGGAGGATCATTAACAGGGCTATTCTGGTAATTGTCCACTCCAAACCAATCCTGGCACAACTCATACACATTGCCGTGCATGTCATACAATCCCCAGGCATTGGGCCGGTACGATCCAACAGAAGTGGTCATTTCCAGATACGGCCCTTTCACCGCTCCGCCATAGGGGACATTTCCATCGAAGTTAGCCTGGGTGGAACTAAGGCTGTCACCGTAGTGAAATGCTGTGTTAGTACCTGCCCGACAGGCATACTCCCACTCCGCCTCCGTAGGCAGGCGGAAACGCTCCCCCGTCTTCTGTGACAGCTTCTTCAGGAAATCCTGACAGTCGTCCCAGGAAACCTGCTCCACCGGGTTATTGGAACCCTTGAAATAGCTCGGGTTGCGACCCATCACCGCCTGCCACTGCGCTTGCGTAACTTCATACTTCCCCATCCAGAAGCCCTTCGTGAGGCGAACTCGGTGCCGGGGGAGTCCAGGTTTATACAATTCAGTATTTCCTACACCTATTGAAGCAACTCTCTCTGGAGTCTCTTTACTCCCCATCATGAATTCACCGGGAGGAATACATAATAGTTCAAGCTTTACCCCGTTCCCCAAGTCCTTGGTGTACAGTTGGTTCAAATGCGGAACCCTGGCTTCTGATTCTAGGAATTCCCACTTCTTTAGTTCCGCAAGCATCGTTTGTGCTGATTTGTCCCCGGGATTCACCTCTAGACCCTGGCGGAAATACTCTTGCGCTTTCATAAAATCCCCTCTCGCCTGGGCTTCCCCTCCTCGCTTCCAGCATTCCCTATATATCTCCTGCAGTCCTTCCTTCGCCGTTTGGTTCCCGGGATCGATCATCAGCACTGCCTGGTACGCTGAAAAAGCACTCTCTCCAGCCGGGGTAGTGTATTTCATCTTCCCCATTCGCCGCGATGCTTCATTGTTCAAAGATTCTATCACCACCGATTTGTTCCTCCCGAGTGCCCCCCTGACTTCTTCCGCCATGGCTTTTTGCTTCTCGGCCATATTCCTTTGTTCCTCAGCCACGCTCCTTTGTTCTTCAGCAGCAGCCTTTTGCTTCTCGGCTAGCTTTTTCTGTCCCTTCGCTTCCCGCAAAGCTGCGGAAATATAAATAGAGGATAAAACTAATACTATAACTACAGCTACACTGGCGATAGCCAGCACCTTGTTCCTGCCCATCCATTTCTGAAATATCTGCCACAGGTTATATTCTATAGCTGATATCGGCCTTCCGGCCAGGAAAAGCTCTATTTCCTGCTTTAGTTCTTTAACATTCCTGTATCGTTTTCGCTGCCTTTTTTCCATGCATTTCATCACTATTGTATTCAGTTCCGACGGGATGGTTCGATACGGTGCTCGGTCAGAAGGGGGTAATGGATCTAAAGTACTCACCTTACGCAGAATATCCCAGGGTGTTGTACCAGTAAACGGAGTTTCAAGGGTCAGTAACTCATAGAGTACCGCACCCAAAGAATAAATATCCGAACGTTCATCCATCTGATCAACATGACCCTTGGCCTGCTCTGGTGGCATGTAGGAAGGAGTGCCAAGGACTGTACCGGTCATGGTTTTCATGACTCCGTCAGTTTCTCCCCGGTCGGTGACCACCAACTCCTCCTTACGGTCATCCGGTTGCCCGATGACCTTGGCAAGTCCCCAGTCCATCACATATACTTCCCCGAAGTCGCCCACCATGATGTTGTCCGGTTTGAGATCCCGATGTATAACCCCTTTGGAGTGGGCGAAAGCCATTCCGTCACATATTTTAAGAAATATATTCAACACTTCTGTCAGTCTATGGTGACTTAATGGCCCTGTTTTTTGCTTGTCTTTTCTGACCAGCCCTGCAAGTGACAGGCCCTTGACCATCTTCATAGTAAAGTAGACCCGGCCCTGGCTGTCCCGTCCAAGCTCATGAACCGGACAGATGTTAGGATGTTCTAATTGTCCCTGCACCTGGGCCTCTTCTACAAATCTTTCAATAAACTCCTGGGAAGACTTGCTCTTTTCTTCAATAACTTTCATGGCTACCTGCCGCCTGAGATCGGTATCTTTAGCATTGAATATGACAGCCATGCCGCCCCGGCCAACTACACCGGCAACTTCGTACTTTTCTTCATTGTTACTGGAGATTGGTCGGTCCCGAAGTGGTATTGCTTTGCGAGATAAAGCAGGAGTGTCCTTGAGTTCAACGTCAGCCTGCACACCATAATCTTCCTTTAATGAAACTAGCACTGATTTTTGCACCACTTGTGCTTGCTCTTCTGGTTCGACTTCTATGTCCGGAGTTATGGCAAAGACAGATCCATCATCCAAGTTCACGAATGAGTCTGAAACAGGGCTTACCTCCGATTTGATATCCAGGTCTTTCAGCACCTGTTCCGCCTTTGTGTTTCCTTCGTCTTTCAAAATACGAAGGGAAGAAACCGCCTTATCCGAAACCCGTACATCATCATCCTGAGCCAAGTCGCCAAGTATAGACATGGCTTCTTCATTGCCTATCTTTAAGCAAGCAAAAACCGCACTCACTCTCATCCTAACGTCGGGGTCACTGGCCATGGTTGTCAAGGTATCGAGAGCTTCTTGTGGATAGATCGACTGTAGAGCTACTACTGCGTTAGCCCTAACCCGGTTGTTCCGGTCTTGGAGTGTCGGCAGTAGTTTCTCCAAGCTTTCCCCAATACCTATCTGCCCTATCGCTTCCACAGTGTTGGCCCGAATGCGGGGATCTGGGTCAGTCAGATAAGGTAGTATAGCCTTCACGTCGTCGTTCGCCCCCAGTTGCCCAATTGCCAGGATAATAGCGGATTTGACATAGGAGTCATTCTCCCTGAGTAACATGTCTTTAAGGGCTGAAAGCTTGCTCGTATCACCGGATTTTACTATATCCTTCACAGCTTTTAGACGGACGTCAAAATTTTCGCTCGTTAGTTCTCTGACCGTCGACTCCGAAGACATGAGAGAGAAATAATCACATATACCTTCCTTGTCATCGTCCTGGGGAATTGTTCTCAAAGCCTCTTGAGCTTCAACCGATCCTTCTCGGGCCAAGCTCTCCAGGCCTGGCAAAGCTTTTACCCTTACAGTCCTCTTTTCATCCTTGATAGCCCTAAGCAGCAGTGGCAGTGTAGTATCGCTCTTTAATTGGCTTAGGGCGAAAGCTGCTGCATCCCGCTGGTTCACGTCGGGGGAATCAAGCATCCGAGTCAATGTGCCCAGGACTCGTGTCGTATTGCTATCTTTCAAAATCACCGCAGCATTTGCAGCTACTCGGTGATCAGGGTCCTGGAGAAGAGGTATCACCTGGCTTACGATGTCCTTGTCGTCATGGATCTGACACGAAGCTTCCACTGCCCCGGCCCGCAAACGATGGTCCGAACTCTGAAGTGCTTCCAGAATAACCGGCTTTGCTTTCTCCCTACCACTTGTAGTTAGGGCACGCAGAACGAGTGTCTTTAAGAACGGGTCACTTTCTGTCTTATAAGCTGCATCCAAGAGAGGAAATAAACCGGATTCTTTTATATGGAGAGCTAACTCGATACCCTTCTTACGTTCCTCAATGTCCTCTGAGAGAAGAAAAGTCTTTATTTTCTCTTCTACGTTTTGTTTGTCATGCTCCTCACTTGCGTCAGTTCTTCCTTGCTCCCCTTCCAAGGCTTTATCTTTCATGATCTTAAGCCCTTTACGGGCATAATACCTCACCTGAGCGCTCTCATCCTGCTGAGCCATCTGCTCAAGGTAGGGGACAGCCCTTATATCATTGGACTTGACCAGGCCGGCCACTGCTCTTGCCCTGGTCAACTCTACCGGACTGTCTATATCAAAGAGGAGTTCATCAAGTGTTTCCATGGCATTAACCTAAAACGAATAATATTTACTTAAACAACTTCTACAGGATAAACTCTATTCTATGGGCTCTGCAACCCGGAAAGGGAGAGAATCCCTCTTAGACGCATGCAATATCCGTTGCTGGCTGATATAAGAGTACGAGATGCGGGAACTGCTACAGCTGGATAAGACTGTCTTGCTCCGGGATTTTCAGTGTCCAGGCCAGCATGAGTAACTCTGCGGTGTATTCTTTCCAGCAGAATGCTATTATTGGTCTCCCTGGGATGTTACACACAGCAACTTCATACACGGCCGCAAATGGTCTCCAGGGTACGGTTGGGATACCTTGAAGGCTGACCTCTTGTCTATCGCGTGGTTATGATTGTCTCCCCAGGGCGTAGTAGCGCTACCATGAGGGTATTCATCATCTCGTCCAGACTGGGGCTGCAGCCAGGGCGGCATAGATATGCAGTTCTTCGCATATGACTGCACTGCCTGTACCATGATCATCCGAACACATGACACCGATGCCCTCGGCATCGACATCCTAATTTTATCCGAGGGACGCCTGTAGACAAAAACAGAACAGGACGGGTGTCAGGGTGCCAGCCTCCCACCTCGATTCCCATCAGCACGGCTTTCCCACCCCCGGCCAACTGGACCCCGAAAACCGATCAGGTAGGAAGATTGGGAAGTTCAGGAAGTTCCTTCTACTTTCTTCCCATGTAGAGAAAAAAGTAAGGAAAGAAAGAGGAATATAGTTCCCGAATTTCCCGAACTTCCCTGCCATGCACGATACGTAGTCTCCCGCATCCCGTGAAGTAGAGTGGGTTTTACCATCCGACGGCTACTCCGAAGGGGACCGGAACTTGATCCCCACCCGGTCAATGGATATGATAATGGGCGGGACCTTCTCCACGTCCAGGTCCAGCCGGTAGAGGGCTTCTTCGTGCGCCACCGGTATTCCTTCGAGGTTGGCGGCCGAGACATAGGCGGAGTTCATCCAGCGCATGTCCCTCTTGGAGAGCTTGAACATGACGGTGGTGGTGCGGCCGGCCACGAGGTCGATGGTATCTTCCTGGGGCGCGGGGTCGTTCAGGCTCTTACCGAAGGACACGTGTACCGCGGGGATATCCCCTGGAAGGTGTTCACCGTTGAAAGCGACGGCGACCATGCCGTCCGGAGATGGACCGCGGGCCATGATGAAGTCGTCTATCTTCCGCCAGTCCTTCTCCATCTCGAACACCACCAGGCCATCCGGATCATGCTGGAAGGTGACGAACTGGCCACGGCTTACAATGATCCCCTTCAGGTCCATGAAGGTGCGATTCTCCACCCCATTCGGGCCGATGATGGGGGGAAGGCTGCCCTCCTTCATGTCCGGGCCGGAAGCGACCGGGAAATTAACCGGGACGAGGCCGAGACGGTCGATCCCGGGCAACCCGTGGGGAACCGCCACGTTGGCGTTTCCGATCAGGATCCTTTCCTCGCCAACCGGAACCAGTTGGAGGGACAGGGATGACGGTTGCCCGTGGACAGGTCCCTGGAAACAAACCATCAATGCCACCGTCAGGGTTAAGAACAGTACTCGTTGCATGGGTCTCCTCGATTCTATGTCTTCAGCATCCATCCCCGGTTTTTTGAAGATCAACCGTCGGGGCCACTTTTCGCTGCGCACTCATTACATCCCAGGAAGTAGCTGTCAGTCTATGACGTTTTTCAGAGCCTCTTTCAGGGATTTCCCCGGTCTGAACCTGGGAACCCTGTGGGAAGCGATGGTGATCTTCTGCCCGGTCGCGGGATTTATGCCCTTCTTGGCCTTTCTGGTCAGGACGTCGAAAGTACCAAATCCGGATACCAAGACCTTCTTCCCCCTGGCCAGGGCCTCGGTCAGGACATTAATGGTGCTCCCCACGAAAACATGGCACTCCTTCTTCGCCAGTCCCGTGCTTTCCGCAATATAGTCAATGAGGTCGTTCTTGTTTATGATTTCACCCCGATCTTTCTGGCTTATATCTTTCACAGGATGGGGTGGGAATGTCAATAGGCCGGCCGGGGCACTGACTTACCTTCGACGGATAGAGGGATCATCCCGGAAACTCATACGGGACAAGGCGAATCTGGAACCTCCGCAACGATCTGGAGGACTGTTGCTTGCGGTCCCCGGAAAAGGGTAATCTGCCTGTGGGTAGAGGAGGATTTATGATGAAGAACGTTGAGATGACCGTTGAGGGGAATATCCTTACTATCAAGGTAGACCTTTCAAAAGAGTTCGGGCCGTCCTCTTCGGGGAAAACCATTATCATCGCTTCGAGCGAGGGCAACGTGAGTATCCCGGGCGCGGAAGAGAAAAAGGTCGGCTTGAACGTCTACCGGAAGAAATGAGGAGGCCTGAAGGCGGGGCCATCCGGGGGAAGCAGTGACCAGAGAAACCACGGCGCCGAGCATCCATACTTCAAGTCCGACTTCAGGCAAGCGTGTGGTATGAGGAACCGGAGCGGTTGGTGTTCGCAGCCTATAGAAATCCCCCCCCCGGGAGACTGGCCGATGACGGGGGACCAGCCCGTTGAATTGGCCGGAAGGGAGAATAGCACGTTGTCCGGAACCCGTGGTCAAATGTACAGGCAGGATCTTGCGTATATCCACGACACGGCCTTCGGCGGTTTTGCCTGGGACGCTGCTCCGGGGGTGCTGGCCATCATCAAGGGGGCCGGCATACACGATGGCCGGGTGGTGGATCTCGGATGCGGAAGCGGCTTGTGGGCCAGGCACCTGGTGGACGCCGGCTACGACGTCACCGGCGTTGACATCTCCCCAGACATGATTCAGATCGCCCGCCAGCGCGTTCCGGAGGGGGAGTTCCATACCGGATCGTTCCTGCACACGAACCTGCCGCCGTGTGTCGCCGTCACCTCCCTGGGGAATGCTTCAACTACCTCTTCGACCTAGGCAACACCCGGCAGGAACTGAAACGTATGTTCCGTCAGGTGTACCAGGCACTGAGACCGGGTGGCCTGTTTGTATTCGATGTGATCGAGCCGGGGCATAGCCAGGGATTCCAGCCGCGATTTTGGAAGGATTCCGACTGGGCGTGCCTGGTCGAGTATGCCCAGGATCGGCGTCACAACCGGCTGACGCGCTGCATTACAACCTTTCGGAAGAGAGGAAGATGCTATCACCGCGACGAAGAGATCCATGTGCAACAGCTCTACAAGGCAACGCATCTGGCCTCTGACCTCAGATGCGTCGGGTTCCGGGCGCGGGTGGTACGCGGTTTTGGAGGATTCCGTTTCTCATCGACACATGCAGGTTTGGTCGCGAGAAAGTCTTAATACGAAGATCGAGAGGGATAGAATCCCCGTCTCACGTCCCCGGCCGCTTGGAACCGCACCACGGCATGGATAGCCCCTGGCTGCAGCCGGAGGCGAGGAGCCCCTGTCTCAGGGAATTAGCTGTATCGAACCCGTTCGGAGCCCCTCTTCCGCCAGCCTGCGGCCGGTATCAATTCACCTTTTGAATACGGTCAATCCAGGGGCATCAGGTACACCCTCGATCTCGTTTCACTCGTCTCGGATGGGTGGGGGAGGGCCTGTTGAGGCCCTCCCTATCCACCGTAAAAAATTTAAAAAATCAGTCATCATCAGGGTAACCTGAACACGACACCGATGATCCCGACTGTGACATGCCTGAGTGTATACTGAAGGCAAATGGAGCTCAGGACTGTCTATGCCAGTCCATCCTTCGATATCTGTTCCTATAGATACGTCATTCTCCTTCCCTAACATGCCGTTGGATCTCGGGAAACGGTTAGTATGGAAGAGGACGAGGTGCCTGGTGATTGTCCTGTACCACTAAAGCGGGTTAAGGGGTGGAGGATGCCCCGAATATCGGCTACTTAGTTCTCCGTCCAAGGATGGGCCGGATACGCGGTCAGGATGAAGTCTTTGGGGGAAGATGGTTAGGTAGACAGAAGGACCAGGTAGATGGTCGTGCCTGAATCGGTAGTGAGTCGTTAATACAGGACAGGGACCGTGGTGCTGGATATAGTAGCCGCCAATGAGTGTCTC
>CAZSJP010000166.1:0-8224 GCA_964606675.1 uncultured bacterium | reverse complement strand
GGAATCGCGCAATTCGAACGGAGAGGGTGCACAGATGAGCGAAAGCGGTCCGAACTACTCAGGCGCGCTGAACAATATCTCGAAGGGTCTCTCGGCTCTAGAGAAGCGAATGAGCAAGGGCATCTCGGAACTTGGGCGCGACCTCGACGAAACCAAGCAGTACGCGGCAAATGCCGACCAGGGCATCAAGGCGATGCAGAAGTCGTTCGAGAATCTCTATGAGCTTCTCGGCAGGATGCACGGCACGCTGTTGGAGCAGCTTGCGGTAATCCAGCAGTTGCCACGCAAGATAGAGCAGTTCGAGCAGCTTGTGCAGAAGCAGTTCGAGATCAGCTTCATACGGCAGTTCGAATCGCATGTTGTGACGCACCAGGGCCGGATAATATCGAATGAGAACCGGATCGGCGCGTTGCAGGAGTTCCTGGAGGAGAAGCATCAGCACTTCGAGCGGAACCACAAGATGCTGGAGGCCCGTTACGGGGATCTGCTGGAGCAGATAGCCCAGGCCAATACCGACCGCAGACGTCAGCTCGACAGCCACGCATACCTGCTCCTCGAGCAGGTGTACCTCGATCGTATCCAGAGCAAGTTCAGCAATATCTCGCTCCCTTCGTACAACTATCTGGCGGTCCACGCCAGCGAGTCGGCGCTCGCCCGCTCGGAGAGCCTGCTGCAAGCGTTGGCGAAGACCGAGCAGGCCATCGGCGACTTCCTTGCGAGGCGCTACGCGGCGAACGAGAAGATCGACCGGTGGACAGACCCCGAGCGCGCGCCCGGGAGCTACGCGATCGAGGCCCTGGTCGTTGAGGTGGAAGACTCGGAGACCGGGAAGAAGCGCATCGAGGTTCGGTTCCCGGATGGTTACGATAGCGTCGACAAAGCGCTCCAAGAGCAACTCGCTGCGTACGTGCGCGGCCAGGCGCAACACAACGGCGAAGGCGAACTCGACGCGGCCGACCGCGAGGCCCTCGCGCAATGCCTCCGCACCGCGGGGGTCTGCGAGTCGGAGATCGCACGGTTCTCCGACCAGGCCGTTCGGGCGATCGGCAATGCCTGACCCCACGCGAAAGAGGATCGGTCATGAATCTCGATAGCGTTCAGGACAGCACTCGCTACGTCGTCTCGGAGGAACATCCGGGAGCTATCCTGCCGGGCAAGTACGAGGAGATGCAGAGGGACGTCTTCCTGCGCCCTGGCGCCCAAGTGCGAGGCGGCGTGTTCGGCCGTCACGTCTCCGCCACCGGACGGCCGATCGAGGTAGATGCGTCGGTGTACGCCGCGGGGTCGGTGTCCATCGGCGAGCCCCCGGACGCCCGCGACGCCAGCGGCGGCGTTACGTTCGGCGGCACGATCTGCGCCGATTCGGTCGTCTTCGAGGAGCATTGCGACTACCAGGTGCGCTTCCTCGCTGACATATTCGCCGATCGGATCAACGTGCACGACTCGCTAATCCGCGGCAACGTGTACGCGCGGGACGCAGTCCTGCGCAACTGCGTTGTGCTCGGCGGCGTGTTCTGCAGCGGGACGCTGACGCTTGAGAACGTCATCATCGGCACCTTTCGGGCGCGAGACGTCCGACTGAGTCGGGAACTCATGATGTTCTACCCATTCGCTATGGCCGAGGAGCCGATCAAGCTGTCATTCCCGGTGAAAGCATTGTCCTTCATGAACTTACGCGAGGTCCTGGGCGGCGCCGAATACACCGGCGACGGCGTGGTGTTTCTCGACGAGAGCGATGTCGTGCCGGTATCGGAGCAAGTCGATGGCGAAACGCGCCAATACTCGATGATATCGTTGGGAGCGAGAATCCTCGATCTGGAAGAGGCCAAGAAGCACTTCACGCAGAACAAGGATATTCTGGAATACGTCTCTCTCGGCGACCACTTCGACCGCGACTCGAAACACGACTTCGAACTCAACGAGCTTGCCGATATAGAGGATGCGCTGTTCCAGTTGCTCGGATTCCCGCCGCAACAAGAACGTGTGAAGACGGTCCCTATGGCTGAGATGAGAGAGCGTGAGTCCGTGAAGCGGTATCGCGAAGAGATGACGGCTGCCGCCGCCCGGGCCGACATCGGCGACGTGGGCGACATCGGCGGCGCCGGGGAGCAACAGGCGCCACCTCCTGACGACCCGGCGTCGTCACGGGAGGCCACGTGGCCGCCACCACGCGGGTGACCGTGAACCGACGTTCGGACATCGCCGGTTGCCGGCGCGTTCGCTCGCCGGCGCCAGGAAGGCTGGCGGCGTCATGCCATGGACACCCGATCATCAGATGGACGGCGCTGATCGCAAGCGACGCAAGCAACGGCAGACGGGCGCATAGATGGAACGTGAGGGCCACATCATGCTGAACTGTCCGAAATGCGAGGCGCCCTGCCGCGCAGAAGACGAGCACTGCGGGCGATGCGGACAGTCCCTCACCGCGGACGTGGTAGAGGACCCTATCACGTTGCGGGATGCCGGCCTCCTCAGGGGGATATCGGCGCCGGCCGATGGCGGCCCCGCCATCACGACCGGCGACATAGGTTCGATCCCGGAAGGCATCCGGACCGGCGGGACCGGCGGCGCCAACGTCGCCATGGGAGACGTCGGATACGTAGGCTCTGTCAACATCAACATCAGCCCTGAGGCCATCGCATCCTTACTAGAGGGCCAACGCCGTCTGTTCCAGGGCTCGCTTGAGACCATTTCCGGGAACTCAGGGACCGTCGCCAACCGATTCGAGCTCCGCGAGATCATCGGTCGGAGCGGAATGGGCCGTACGTACCGGGCGCTCGACACATGGCATCGTGGGGCGGCGGTATGCCTCAAGATCATGCCGGACTACATCTCGTCGGACGCCTTCTTCCGAAGCCGGTTCACCGAAGCGGCCTCGTGCGCGAGAGGCCTTGCCCACACCGGCATCGTCGAGGTGCTCGACGTGAGCGAGGTCGACGACCCTGTCATGTGGGTAGCGATGGAGTTCGTGGACGGGCTAAGCCTCGAGCAGGTGGCCGTGGAAAAACAGGGGCAACGGCTGGCCGTGCGGGAGCTGTGGCCACTGATCAACGCCGTCACGTCCGCCCTGGCGTACATGCACGACAGATCCGCACCCGTATTCCACAGGGGGCTGATGCCTAGCAACATTCTTGTCAACCGCGAAGGAATCGTGAAGGTTACCGACTTCGCCACCTCCGCGGTCGCGCACGCCGCCGCGGAGAGGCTGCTCCAGGACGATACGGTCGGAAACGGCCCCCCGCCGGCGCACCTCGCAAACTACGTGGATTCCGCGCGTGTCTACGAGGCTCCGGAGGCCGGCGGTCAGGGACGGGTGGGACCCGAATCGGACCAATTCTCTCTCGCAGTCGTCGTCGGAGAGTGCCTGGTGGGCAAAGACGCAGCTTCAGTAGGTTCGCTCCTGAGTGAGATGTCGGACGCACTCGACCCCATGAACACAGTGGAGGACCGCGCCCGACGCGCCATCGAGACAGCGTTGTTGGAAGACCCCACGCAACGCTGGCCGGACCTTCAGCAGTTCTGCAATGCGTTTCGCGGCCGAACGGCTGCGCCCCCGGGGCGGCGAGGCGAACTGGGCACCGGAGCGCGTAGTCTACTGACCGGGACCGGCAACGAGGATGATTCCCCCAAAAGCGCAAGTGGCTTCGACCGTTACCAGAAGGGCAAGCCCCAGAGCACGGGTTCGATCATGTCGTCCGACTGGCATGAAATCAGAGAGTTCCGAGACCAGGCGGTCGAACACATGAGCGCCGGGCGCTGGAGCGACGCGGCTGCCGCATGGCGCGAGGTGCTGCAGCGCGACAAGCGGCACTCGGAGGCGACCCGGGAGCTCGACATCTGCAATCGGCACGTTGGCTAGAACCGGCACCCACGATGCACCTGTCGGATGATCGGCCTACGGTCGGTTCGGCTCGGCGCTCCGACCACGCGGCGAGTACCGGACCCCGGAGCGCCTCATGGTTCGATATCCGGCATCCCCGCCCCGCCCTGGGTAAGCTCCAAGCCGAAGCTGATGCGGCCGTCGTCGAATCCGTCCCTCTTGGGGATCGACTTGACGTACGCGATGCCGGCAGTCAGGCCCTCAACACCGAAGGGGCGGCCGAACCCGCAGCCGAGCGTGATGCCACTACGCTTTCCGTCACGGTCGTAGAACCCACCCACACGCACGTGCACTCGGTCGTTGTACGTGGATTCCACGCCACCGAGAACGTCGATCTGCCTCAGCTCGTCGGCGAGCCCTTCATCGAACCAAGACGTGAGAGGCGCCTGGTACCACGGCGACCTCTTCTCGGACAAGGTCTCGCCATCCCATTCGAAGTCGGTCTTGGGTACGAGGGATTTCACGAGATCGACGACGATGACGATTCGATGCAACTCCTCATCCAGCACCCGGCCCTCAAATCCAATTCTGAACGAGGTCGGAGTCGGGTATGTCAGCTCGTTGGAGACCTCACTCGCCGAGCCATAGAACCAGTCTTCGCCGTGCCCGACGTCAGGCCCGTAGTTCCTGAGGGCGATGCCGAGCATCAGGCCCTCCCAGAGCGGGAACGCCGTGCCAAGGTCGACGCACCACCCACCGTAGGTCTTCAGCAATGGCCCGTCGGGGAATACGGCGATCGGATCATCGACGAAGTAGCGGAACGTGGCGCCCACGGCGTAGTCGCCGATCTTGTCCGATACGCCGATGCCATACGCGCGGACGCCGTAGGTCGTAGGGACGCCGAAACGCCCGTACCGACCCGACTCGGCAAGGTACTCGGTCCATGCGACCGAATAGTGGACGCCCTGAGCAGCCAGGCTGAAGCCACCATGGAACATCGACGGTTTGTCGACGAAGCCGTATTCGGGCATCCTGCTGTACGCCACGCTGCTAGCCATCTTGGCGCCCCGCCATGCGGGCAGTGCCGGGTTCAGATAGGTTGCCGAATGCCCGCCCGCCGACGCGACTCCCGCACCGCCGAAGGCGGCTTCACGAACGCCCGGGACGTAGAGCAACCCGTACGGACTTGCCCACCACTCCGGCTGGGCGCTCGCAAGGTGCGGAACGGCCAGGGCCAGGATCAAGACCGCCTGGCCCAACAGGGCACACGGAACACTGCGCAGTGTGTTCACCGGGTCGCTCCCCCTTTTCGACGGTTACAGCTCCGGATATGCCAAGAGTATCGCCGCGCTCGTCCGGCATCGCAACCCGCGCGCTCAAACGTTGTTGGCGTGCCCGGAGGGTGCGACGCGAGCAGCTTCGCCCTCGCGCCGGAGCACCCCCGGTCGGCCTTTCCACAACGATCACACCACCAGGGCATCGGCGCGCGTGGTCGGCAGTCGACGTCTCTGCCGAGAAGCATCGCGCATCGGTTCCGGCCGGCCACCAGCCCGAGTGTCGGTCTACCGGCGACGCGGCGGTACTCGTCTCTCCCTTGACCGCGGCCCGCGGCGAGCCACATTTCGATACCGGCACCGAGACCATATCCGAACCATGCCTCGCCCAACGGACGACAATGGCAACCGAGAAGACGTACCGGCCCGACATATGCCGTAGCTGGCGCCAAGCCGACGGCAAGCTACCCGTCAGCGAGATATTCCACACGATACAAGGCGAAGGCAGATGGTCGGGCACGCCATCGGTGTTTGTCAGGCTGATGTACTGCAACCTCGGGTGCGCGTGGTGCGATTCGCGACACACGTGGGACAATTCGTCACTCGACGAGCCGACGACGATGGATGTCGACGAGCTGCTGGATCGGCTCGCGCGGGTTCTGCCAGCTGGCGCCAAAGCTACGGGGCCGGTACACCTTGTGATATCGGGTGGCGAGCCGATGTTGCACCAGCATACGCTTCCGGCCCTGATCCGGGCGGCTAATGCGCTGGGGCTCAGCTACGTTGAGATCGAGACCAACGGGACGATCAGGCCCAGCAGCGAAATGCTCGAACTCGTCGACTGGTGGAACTGCTCGCCGAAGCTGTCGAGCAGCGGCATCGACGGCAACCTGCGCATCCGGCCCGATGCAATCGGCGACCTTGTCCGGACCGGGAAAGCCGATTTCCTGTTCGTCGTCAGGGACGGTGAGGACATCGCGGAGATGCGATCGTCCTACGCCAATCACATCCCGAGCGACCGGATCTGGCTCATGCCCGAGGGGCATAGCATCGACGACCACCTCCAGCGCTCTCGCGAGGTCGTAGAGCATTGCCTGCGCACCGGGTACCGACTCGCGTTACGGAGCCACATCTTCTTCTGGAACAACGAACGCGGCAAGTGAGACCTGGTTCGCACCAGGCGGCGCGCGTATGCGTTGCTCCGCTCACGACGTATCTTTCGTACTGTCTCACCTGATCGCGCGCCCGCGCCGAGGGTACGGTGCCGAGCCAATCGGCACGGAACTCGGCCGGCGGCGAACGCTACACGAAGGGCCCGTTTCGGCATGCCTGATGACGATCTCAAGGAACGAATTCGCGATGCGTCGGACATTGTCGAGACGATCGGGGAGCGAGTGCCGTTGAGGAAAGCGGGCAAGAACTTCGTCGCCAGGTGTCCTTTCCATACCGAGAAAACTCCTTCGTTCAACGTGAACCCGGAGTGGCAGACCTACCACTGCTTCGGTTGCGGCGTCGGTGGCGACATCTATGGCTTCCTGATGGCGTACGACAAGGTGAGCTTCCCAGAGGCGATGCGTCTCCTGGCCGAGAGGGCCGGCATTCCGATGACGGACCAGCGGGGTTCGCACGGCGGCGGCGGAGACAAGACGCACGACGCGCTCTATGAGGCCAACTCCATTGCAAGGGACTACTTCGTCGAGAGCCTCGTGAACGACCGACAGGGAGCGCACGCACGGCGCTACCTGGACGGCCGCGGCCTGACAGAAGAGACCATCGCGCGGTTCGCCCTCGGATACGCCCCCGATAGCTGGGACGGTCTGGTGAAAGCGGCAGCCGCCAAGAGCGTCGAGGCAGCGCAACTGGCGGAGGCCGGTTTGGTCGTGGAACGCGAGAAGGCGACCGGCTCATACTACGACAGGTTTCGGGGCCGGGCGACGTTCCCCATAGTCAGCCATGCAGGCCGCGTTGTCGGCTTCGGCGGGCGAACCATGGACCCTGACGGTGAACCGAAGTACCTCAACTCGTCAGAGAGCGGCATATACAGGAAGAGCCGCGTGCTGTACGGGCTCTTCCACGCGAAGGAAGCCATACGCCGCGAGGGCTGCGTGATGGTCGTAGAGGGGTACATGGACGTCCTGCAACTCATGCAGGCGGGCATCGAGAACGTCGTGGCGACGTGCGGCACGGCCATGACGCGCGAGCACGGCGAGATGCTGAAACGGCACTCGGAGCGATTGGCGCTTCTCTTCGACGGCGACGACGCAGGCGTTCGTGCGGCCGTGCGCGCGGGCGACGTGCTGATCGAGGCAGGCGCGGAGCCGATCGTCGTGCTGCTGCCCGAAGGGGACGACCCGGACACCGTGGTTGCGGCAGAAGGGCCCGACTCGCTTCGATCCATGGTCGACCAGGGCACGCCGTATCTGCGGTTCAAATGGGAGCATCTCGGCAAGCGACACGACATGAACGTCGCATCCGGCCGGCACGCGGCCGTGGGTGAGATGCTCGACGCGATCGCGCCTGTCGGCAACGAAGAGACGCGCGCACTCATGGCCGGCCAGGTTGCCGAATGGAGCGCGGTGGACGACACGCTCGTAGCAAAAGCCATAGCGAAACGGCGCGGACAACGCGGGCGACGACGTGAACCGGTCCCCGATCAGCCCGAGCAGCCGACCCGGCCCATATGGAAGCCGCCAAACGAGGAACGGGATCTTGTCGCGTGGATGCTGGGCAGGCCGGACGTCTGCCAGATGATCCGCCAGATGGGAATCGAGACTTTCAGCGACTCGACGCTGCGGGAGATGGCGGCTACGCTGATCCGCCTGTGCGACTCAGGCCAAGAGCCTTCGGCCGCCGCGCTCTTGAGCCACAATGCGACAGACGCGAGCTGGACCGAGGCCGTGACGGGACTCGACCGGGTCGTCTACGACGACACGACCGCTGACACGGCAGTGCCGGAGCTGATTGCGTCGGTGCAACTGAGGACGGTGAAGGAGAGAGTCGACGCACTTCGCGTGCGGATGCGGGATGAGCTTGACGCCGCGACGCAACGAGACGTCAACGCGATGTTCCTTGAAGCGCAGCAGGAGTACCTGCGGCTGCGTGCGATACTCAGCCCCGGGCCCGAGTAGCC
>CAZSJP010000165.1:0-8231 GCA_964606675.1 uncultured bacterium | reverse complement strand
ACGAGAAATACGGACCGATAGGTAGCGTGAACCAGGCCTGGCGAACGAGCTACGAGTCGTTCGACGATGTCCGGCCGATGGACCGTGACGATGCCCCGTCCGACAGGATGTGGCTCGACCTCGTCGCCTGGTACGTGGGTCGCATGACGTGGTGGACGGACAGATGGTCGGAGATAACGCGTTCCGCGTTGCCCAACACGCTCATCTACGACGCCGCGGGCGGCCCGGGCGATCCGGCGCACGCGAGCAACTGGTCCGAACAGATGCGGGCACTCGCGAGGCACAACGTCGGCGCACGTGTCACGAACGAGGGATCGAACTATGCGAAGAACTTCGCGTACACGAGCATGCTCGGCACCGCCTGCGAGTTCTACGGACTGCCGTTCGGGAACGAGCCATGGGGCGGCGACATGTGCGGCGTGGGTGTGCTCGGAAGGATGTACAACGCCATCAACCAGAAAGCGCGAAATCTGTGGTTCTACGACAGAGACGTTCGGCCACCCAACGGTCGGCTGGCACTCAAGCGCGCGCTCCCGTTCGTCGACGGGAACTACGTTCGCGTGAACCGGATCGCCGCCTACTACCCGTGGACGCACTTCGCGCTCATCAACGAGCACGGCTACTCCGACCGTGGCCAGAGAGACGTATTCTGGCCGCAGGTCGAGGAACTGCGCGACGTCATCGACTTCGACCTCGTCGACAGCGTGCTCGTAGCCGAGCGCGCAATGGAGCGATACGACTTCCTCATCGTGCTCCAGGGAACGACGTACGAGGCCGACGATCTTGCCCGACTGCGCGCCTGGGTCGAAGGCGGCGGCGTTCTGATCACCCACAACAACGGCATCCCGACGACCGTCGAGGGCGACATGACAGACGGGATCGCGCTGACGACGTTTCGCGAACCGTTTGGCGACCTTGAGCTTACCCTCGGCGCGCGTATCGCCCGGGTCGGAGATGGCCGAACGGTCGCCCTACCCCGGTGCGCGAATCTGAAGGGGTGGGTCGGAGACGCCCGATGGCCGCGCGAGGAGAAGGACCATCCCGCGATGCACGCCTCTTTCCGGGCCATGCTGACGGCAACTCTCGGGAACGCGTCGGCCCTTGGCAACGGTGTAGCCGACTACCCGATCGTAGACGGCGAGCCCGACAGTGTGTTCGCCACTCTGATGGAGTCGGGGATCCTCTACTTCAGCGAAGCGGCATGCGACGTCGTGAAGCAGGTGCACGTCCCCGGCAGAGGGTCGTGCAAAGTGACCGTGCCGGCAGGCGGCATGCACTTCGTGCCGTACGATGAGATCGCCTAGGAGCCGAGGGCCTCAGCCACTGCACACTGGCGTGAGATCGGCGTAGATCAGACACTCCGCGGCCAGGTCTCCGTCCGTGTAGAGGATCGCTGCCGCTGGGATCAGGATCTCGGCGTCGCTATCGCCGAGGGTGACGACCAGTTCGAACTGACAAATAATCGAGTCCGTGTGCACCCAGGTGCGCGTGTGCTCGTGCCGAACCGTGCCTGTCGCTGCAAAGAACCGGGCGACGGCGTCGCGGACGGCGTCTGTCCCGGTCAGGGGTTCGTCGTTCCCGCACCTGAATCGGCAGTCGTCGGTCAGGTTGGCCACGAATGCGTCCGCGTCTTGGTCGTCGATGCTATCCAGCAGTGCGTTCACCCACATGGGTACGAGCATCATAGTAGTAGTGTCCCTTTCGATTTGGTATCAGCGTATCGATCCGGCTCCGGGGCGCTACGCACCCAGAAAGCTCTCAACCTTCTCCAGCAGGTCGGCGGACCTGCACGGCTTCTGGACGATCACCAGGTTCTGGTCGTCGGGCATATCGGCCGACACCTCGCGTCGGTCCAGTCCGCTGCTGATTATCACTGGTAACTTTCGCATCGGGAGGCGCATGTCCATCAAGACGAGCGCGATCTCGCCCGTCCGGCTGCGACAGACGTCGATGGCCTCCTGCCCGTCGGCAGCGGTCACGACTGAGTAGCCCGCTCGTTCGAGCACGGTCTTGTTCAACAGCCTCACGTGGCTTTCATCGTCGACGACGAGAATCGTTCCGCTTCCCATGTTGAAACCGCCAGGTCCGTCATACCGTGTGGTCACCGAGCCGGATCGTGCCGGCGTTCAGACGTTGTGTTCCTCGTAGGTCTCTGCGATTCCCTCGGTACAGTTGCGGCACATCTCCATCGCACTGCGATCTTTCATCAGGCGTTTCCGGAACGCGTTGAACGAGCCGCCGTGCCATATCGATTCGAGCGTCTCGTTCGCTCCGTTGCCCAGGCTCCCCATCGTGAAATCGCCGTGCTTGTCGAAGCAGCACGGGGTCACGGAACCGTCCCAGTTGACGACGGGCTGAAGCCAGAGCGTTCTGCACCTGTTGGGGGCCGGCCGGCGCCCCAGCCCCATACGCACCCGAAACGATTTGTCGTCGACGTCGTAGCGTCGTAGCCCTACATCGGTGGGGAGGAATCTGTCGACGTCGTCGGAATCGTAGATCTGTGCGGTCTTGTACGTCACTTTGTCGACGCCGAGGTCCTCGGCGATGGCCTTGACGGAGTCTGTCTCGTGCTCATTGTGTCGGAACAGGATGAACTGAAGATGGATGATGGGCGTCGCCGACTGCAACTCGCGTTTGGCGGCGACGAGAGACCGCGTGCCGTCGATCACCTTCTCGAACGATCCACTGACACGATACTGGCGATACGTCTCGGGAGATGCGCCGTCGAGCGAGACGATGATGCTGTCGAGGCCGGAACGCACCAGAGCATGGGGGTCGCTGAAGTAGTGCCCGTTGGTCGAAGCCATGGTGTAAAGTCCGGCGTCTGCCGCCATGCGGACCATTCCGTGGAACTCGCGATGGCTGAGCGATTCGCCCTGGTTCCACAGCAGGAGCATGTGCGTTCTGCCGCGGATCTCGTCGATCAGGCGCTCGAAGACCGCCATGTCCATGAAGCCGCGAGCGCGCCGTAGCGTCCCGTTACCACTGGGGCAGAGCGG
This sequence comes from uncultured bacterium, assembly GCA_964606675.1. Taxonomy (GTDB): domain Bacteria; phylum Latescibacterota; class MWCZ01; order MWCZ01; family MWCZ01; genus CAZSJP01. The sequence goes on along the minus strand of CAZSJP010000165.1, from coordinate 5,232 downwards.
GCATCTCAGGTTGCAGAGGTTCGTGGGTTCGACCATGAGTACCGGAGGAACACCCCACACGAAAGGTTTCCCGCCGATGCGGGAAACAACGTAGCTCGTCAGAACCGCGACGACATTCCATACCTTACGTACCGTCAATGCCTTACGTGCAAAGTGGAACGTCTCTTTCAGATGCATCTGAATCGGCTCAAGCTCTACTGGATGGCGGAATACCCGACGTGGCTTCGTTCTTGCAAGGTACCGGCCGCATGCCGCGTCCTGCAACTGGTGGAGCCATTACGCCGGGGGGGGCGTGCAAAATCGGCCGCCCCCCGCATCTTTCTGGTTGACTCTGTTTGGGGCGGTGCTATATTCGTTCGAGACGGATCGAAGGACGCTCGCCACTCTCGTAGAGTGTGCTGCCGGCGGACATTCGCACGTCTTTCGCTTAGCCGGTCCCAGAGGCGAACTCGCCAGTAGTATCGTGTGGCGCCGGACCGTCGCTCGTGCCTCTACCGAGCGGCAGCCGACGAACGCGACAGTACTGTGAAGCATGGGTCGTGTGCGGCTGGCTCGCCAGTTTGTCCGACCCAGGCGCCACTTAGTCCGATTCTGACGCTTCCAGCGCGGTTGGCAGAACCGTGCGACCATTAGATATGCTGCCGCGCTTGGGCACTGACGCGTTCTAAGCGCATGGGCGGACCCCGTTCGCCCCCATGCCGGCCGCGATAGCGACACAGGTTCAACATAGGCGGTAGCCTCTGGTTCGCCGAGGCCCGACGACAACCTCAGGAGGAGACGGAGATGCCCAAAGACTCACTCACCATCACCGACAACCGGACGGGCACCGAGTACGAAGTCCCCATCGCCTACGGCACCTACCCGGAGTACGGAGCGCACATCCCGGGGCCCGCCATACGCGACATCAAGGCTGATGACGAAGACTTCGGCCTGCTCGTCTACGATCCGGCGTTCATGGCGACGGCGTCGTGCAGAAGCTCGATCACTTTCATTGACGGCGAGAAAGGCATCCTGCGCTACGGAGGCTATCCGATCGATCAGTTGGCCGAAAATGCCAGCTACCTCGAAGTGGCGTATCTCTTGCTCAACGGCGAACTGCCGAACGATAGCGAGCGAGCGGCGTGGGAGGGAGAGATAGGCGACCATCGTCTGCTGCACGAGAACGTCAAGAAGTTCATGGAAGGGTTCTGGCACGATGCGCATCCAATGGGTATGTTCGCGTCGACCCTCGCGGCTCTCTCGACGTTCTACCCGGACGCCAAGCGGATCGACGACCCTGAAAGCCGACGGCTCCAGATTGCGAGGCTTATCGCCAAGGTGCCCGTGATCGCCGGATTTACCTATCGGCATAGCGTGGGTCTGCCCTATGTCTACCCCGAGGAATCGCTGTCGTACGCCGGCAATTTCCTCAACATGCTCTTCGGCTGGATAGGCGGCAAGCGCGAAGTCGATCCGGTCATCGAGAAGGCGATGGACGTGCTGTTCATCCTCCACGCCGATCACGAGCAGAACTGCAGCACTACGACGATGCGGGTCGTCGGGAGTTCGCAAGCGGACCCCTACGTATCGCTCGCGTCTGCTTCATCGGCGTTGTATGGACCATTGCACGGCGGAGCCAACGAGATGGTGCTGTCGATGCTCAGCCAAATCGGCGACGTCAAGAATGTTCCTGCGCACATCGAGCGGTGCAAGAAGGGCGAAGTTCGCCTGATGGGCTTCGGCCACCGCGTCTACAAGAACTACGATCCGCGCGCTCGAATCATCAAGCAGATGTTCGATCAGGTGTTCGCGGTGACAGGCTCGAATCCGATGCTCGACATTGCTCTCGAACTGGAGCGGATAGCACTCGAAGACGACTACTTCGTCTCCCGCAAGCTATACCCGAACGTGGACTTCTACTCGGGCCTGATCTATGAAGCGATCGGGCTGCCGAAGGACATCTTCACGGTGATCTTCGCGATAGGGCGGACGTCGGGCTGGCTGGCTCAGTGGCAGGAGATGGTGACGGACAAGGATCAGAAGATATCCCGTCCGCGCCAGGTCTACTTGGGCGAGGATGAGCGCAGCTTCCCTGGCTGACGCCAATGCCGACAGCGGTTCACGGCATCGCTACGAAGAAGAGGGCGGGTGCGCACGACGCGCCTGCCCTCTTCGAATCTCGGTTCGGCTCCCGAATCGGTCGAGTGTCGCTGGCCATGCGGGTGCCGCGAACTGGGCGGGGCGGAGATCAGACTATGCGTTCCAGAAGGCGGCGAGACCGAGGGTCCATCGACTGCCAGTCGGGGATCGAATAGCGATTCTCATTCACGTCCGTTATGAGTATCTCGCCGTCGTCCAACTCCTCCTGCGCCGCTTCCCTGACACCCTTCGTCACGAATGAACGCGAGCCGCGGTCGGTCTCGACCTCGAAATAGACGGCTCCGAACTCCTCTTTCAGCGACAGGACCGCCGTGATTCGCGGCATGAAGTACTGCTGATCGAGCCGCGCCGACGCGGCTTCGAGCGACTCTCTGTCCAGATCCTCCGGATCGACTATGACCCCGATGACGCGATCGTCCCTGTACGACACGACCCAATAGCCGTCCGGCTCCGACTGCGGGAAGCATCTGGCGATTTTCACGTCGAGGTGCGCACATTTGTCACCCACGGCCATCCTGGTCTTGCCGGTGGCGTCGGTGAAGATGCGCACGTCGTCGGGTGGGATGAAGTCGAACTCCGGCTCCAGCGGCGGCTCGATGGCCTTCACTTTCCCATTCTCGGCGTCGGTCGGTGTCGCAGAATCGTCCGCTGCGACGGCCAACGGATCTTCCGGCATCTGTCCTACCCTTCCACGGCCGCGATTGCCGACAGTTTCGACTGCATCGCCACGAGCTTCGCGTACACGCCGTCTTTCGCCAGCAATTCGTCGTGCGTCCCGGTCTCCACGACAGCTCCATCTTCCAGAACGACCAGCCGATCGGCGTATTTCAGTGTCGAGAGCCTGTGGGCGATGGCGAACGTCGTGCGCCCTTTGACGAGCCGACGCAGTGCCGTCTGAATCAGGTCTTCCGTCTCGGTGTCGACCGACGACGTCGCCTCGTCCAGGATCAGTATCTTGGGATCGTGCAGTATCGCTCTGGCGATAGCGATACGTTGCTTCTCGCCGCCGGATAGCCGCCCTCCGCTCCCTCCGACCCTCGTGTCATACCCGTCCGGCTGACGCAGTATGAAGCCGTGGGCGTTGGCGGCGATCGAGGCGCGAATGACCTCCTCGCGCGTCGCGTCCGGCTTCGCGTACGCGACATTCTCGTAGATTGTGCCGTTGAACAGGAACGACTCCTGCGGAACGATCCCGATCTGCTTGCGCAAATCGCTGATGTTGACCTTGCGCAGGTCCACTCCGTCGATCGTTATCGCTCCCTCGTCGACGTCGTAGAACCGGCAGATCAGGTTTGTCACCGTCGTCTTGCCGACGCCCGAGCGCCCGACAAGCCCGATCATCTGCCCGGGTTCGACCACCAAACTGACGCCCTTGAGGACCTCCTTGTCTTTGCGGTAGCCGAAGCGGGCATTCCGGAACTCGACGCGCCCCTGCATATCGGTAAGCTTGTCAGCATCGGGATCGTCATACACCTCCTGGTCGGCGTCGATGATCTCGAACAGTCGTTGCGCGGCAGTGATCGCCTGATTGATGTGGTTGCCGATCTGAGTGACCCAGTGCAGCGGCTCGAAGAACATGGTCATGTAGGCAATGAAGGCCATGAGCGTACCGAGTGTCATGCCGTCGTGCCAGAGGATGTCGCCGAGGACCAGCTTGCCGCCGATGTACCAGATCAGAAAGCTGCTGCTCATGACGACCATGTCGAGCACTGGGAAGAACGTCGCGAACATCTGTTCCTGCCTTGTGGCGGCCTGGAACACTCCCTCGCTGCGCGTGCCGAACTTGCTGACCTCGCGCGGTTCCTGTGCTAATGCCTTGACGACGCGCAGCCCGGTGAGGCTATCGTTGGCAGTGCTGCTCATGCGATCCTGACGCCGCCAGTGACGGTGGAACAGGCGATGGATTATCTTGTGGAACCAGGCCATGCCCAATATGAACACGGGTACCGGGATCAGCATGAAAATCGCTAGGAACCAGTCCATCACGAACAGAACCACGAGCACGCCGACCAACTGCATGACCTTCGGCACGAACCACGCGCCGAAGTCCGTCATCATGTAGTTGAGCCTGCTCGTGTCGTGCAGGAGGCGCGACATCAGAGTGCCGACCTGCGTCTTGTCGAAACGGCGGAACGTCAGCGCCTGCATCGCTCCGTATAGGTCGGTTCTCACCTCGTGCATAATGCAGGAGCCGAGCCAGGCGGCGATGCGCCCCTGAATGACCCAGAAGCCCGTGGCCGCGGCCGAGAGTCCGGCCAGCCCCAACACCAGCGGCAAGAGCAACCCGGGGTCGCCTTTCGAGCCGTCGGGTGTCGCCAACACGTCGTCCACGAGAATTTTGGTGAGATACGGCGGCACTACAGCTATCGATGCGCCGAGAGTCACGAACACCGACATGAGCGCGGCTTTGCCCTTGTGCGGGCGCATGTACCGCCAGATTCGGCCGAGCACCTTGGTGCGCTTCATGCACGACGGGCAGAAGCTGCCTTTTTCGGGCAGCAGCCGACCGCAAGAGGAGCAGAACTGCGCCTCCTCCTCTTCCAGTTCGAATTTCGGCTGGCCACTATTCTTCTCTCGCTCGTTGATCCCGCGAGCAACCTGGTGAAATGCTGCCGAATGGAGGTTCGATCCACGGACCAGGTCGCTGCGCGTCCCGCCGGTCTCTACCTCCAGCGCGACGTAGCCGACGCGGTTCGCGGGCTTGACCTCGGTGACGTCGGCCAGCGGCAGCGAGGTCTCAACGGAAGGTGAATCCCCGTTCGGGACGACGACCATGATTCGAGCGGGCGTCACGGCGAGCCACCGCTCGTCGAACGCCCCGTCGAGGCCGATGTCCGTGAGGCGCCACAACAGGACCGACTCGTCGCCGTTGGAGTCCCGCGCGACGGCGGCCTTCACGCTATCCGGCGGATCGGTGTGTCTATGGGACAGGGCCACTGGTTGCTCCGGCGGTTGGCTGAGGCATCAGGCGCGGTCTGTCGTGGCGGAGCCCGAGGGCGGCCAAGTGTGCTCACAACATCCCGGTGCAGCTATAAAGTTTACGCGACGTTCGAAGCGACACAAACCCTCTGGTCGCCGGCTCGGGTCGCAGGG
>CAZSJP010000164.1:0-8274 GCA_964606675.1 uncultured bacterium | reverse complement strand
TGACTCCGACGAGAACGGAGAGTGCCGCGCCTGCGAGGGCTTCGTAGCGCCAGAACGGGTCGCGGTCCGTCAGTCCGGACGCTCCGCTGGCTAGGCCCAACCCGATTAGCGATGCACCGGCGATGTCGGCTCGTGCTCTCACGGTCGGCTCAGTTTGGGCGGCCGGTGGCGGAGTGGTGGCTTCAGGGTTCACAAGTGGGTGCCCGCTTAGTATCTTTAGTTGATCGCACCGCGCGGCCGAGCGCCGCAAGCGGCAAGAATTCGCCGCATCGCCCGAGCACCCGACAGCGGACCTAAGGCCCGACACGCGGGTCGTTGTCCAGGCGCGCGAGTATGCCCTCCGGCGTCCGTAAATCGCTGGTGCAAAAGGTAACCGAACGTCGGTGACGTGTCCATGTACTGCGCGCTGCCGACCGGGGACGCCGCCTGCGCGGCGCGTCTTCGGTCGCATCTTGGCGAGAGGTCGAACGTTGACGGAAACACCCGTGGAACCTAAGGGCAAAGACGTCTTTTACGAGCCGGCCGACGCGTATCTGCCGGACAAGGCCGTGTTGGTCGGGGTCGAGCTATCCGGCGACAGCCCGACGGCGAAGGATTCGATGCGCGAACTCGCCGCCCTGGCCGACACAGCCGGGGTAGAGGTCGTCGCCACGCACGTCCAGCGACGCGATGCGCCCGACAGGACCTACTACGTGGGCTCAGGCAAGGCCGGCGAAGTGGGTGCGGACGTTGAGAGCCTCAAGGCCGACGTCGTTGTCGTCGACGAGGAGCTATCGCCCGCTCAAGCGCGCAATCTGGAGAAACGTTGCGGCACAAGAGTGCTGGATCGGAGCGGTCTGATACTGGACATCTTCGCGAGCCGCGCACGCACTCGGGAATCGCGCCTGCAAGTCGAACTGGCGCAGCTGGAGTACATGCTCCCGCGCCTGACACGCGCATGGACGCACCTCGCGAGGCAGGCGGCATCGGCGGGTGGCGGTAGGAGCGGCTCCGTCGGGCTACGAGGCCCCGGCGAGACGCAGCTGGAGACCGACCGTCGCCTCGTAGGGCGACGTATCGCGCACCTCAAGCGCGAACTCGCGCACGTGGACCGGGCCCGCGGCACTCAGCGCAAGCAACGCGGTGAAGTGTTCCGATGCGCGTTAGTGGGGTACACAAACGCCGGCAAATCGACTCTGCTGCGCGCATTGACCGGCGCCGACGTGCTCATCGAGGACCGCCTGTTCGCCACGCTCGACCCAACGACGCGGTCGTTCAACATCGCCCCGAACAAGCCCGTCGTGCTCACCGACACGGTGGGCTTCATCCGCAAACTGCCGCACCATCTCGTCGCCTCATTCCGCAGCACGCTGGCGGAGGCAACCGAGGCCGACATCGTGCTGCACGTCGTCGATTGCAGCCACACGAGCGCCGGAGCTCACATCGAGACCGTGCGCGAGGTGCTCGAAGAACTCGACATCCGCCCGGCCCACACGATCCTCGTGATGAACAAGACCGACGCTTGCGACGACGAGACCCGACCGGCCGTTCTGGCCGCCGGGCAACCTTACGTCGCCATCAGCGCGACGACCGGCGACGGTGTCGAGAGGCTTCGCTCCGAGCTGGCCGCGTCCATGGAGGCCGACATGGTCGAGATGGAACTGAGGGTGCCGCAGTCGAACGGCAAACTGATAGCGACGATCTACAAGCTCGGCGAGGTACTGTCGAGGTCGTATGACGCCAACGACGTCATCTTGCACGCACGCCTGCGAAAGTCCGATGCCGGGGCGATCGCCGGAGCCGCCGCCTAAGGGCGGGACCTCGCCGCCGGAGAACCCAATGCGAGCAACCGCCAACGTCACGAACGTGGCCGAATACGATCTGCTGGACGACAGCGCGGAAGCCAAGGCGATAGAATCGTACTTCCGCAAACCATTGGCCACGTGGGACCCCGGCATCCTCGAACCCGGCGAGCGAGAGGCCATCGCACGGGCGTTCGTCAGGAGCGCCGACACACGCAGGATAGAGATCGATAGGGCCGATCGCGTCGTGTGGGTAACCTACGGCATCAGCATCGAACTGGAATACTCCGAGGACCTGCTGGAATACTATGGAACGACCCTTGAAGGAATCATCCAGGCTGCGTGCGCGATCACGTTCCCGCTCGACGAACGAGTAGTCGACTACGTGACGCAACAGAGCACGTTCTCACTGACCTGACCGGGGCACCCGCAAAATGCGCGCTATGATACTGGCCGCCGGGCGAGGTGAGCGGGCCCGCCCACTGACCGACCGCGTGCCCAAGCCGCTGTTCCCAGTCGCCGGCCGTCCACTGATCGCCTACGCGCTCGGCGTGCTCAGAGCGGCGGGCATAGACGACGTGGTCGTGAACGTCCAGCACCTGGCGGACCTGGTCGAGGAACAGCTCCGAGGGTGCGCACGCCTGGGGGTCCGCGTCGCCATCTCGCGAGAGGAGAGCAGGCTCGAGAGCGGCGGCGGCATAGCGCTCGCCCGCGAGCTGATCGGGAACGAGACGTTCATCGTCATCAACTCGGACACGATCTGCGACGTCGATCTCAAGGGCGCAATCGAAGCACATCGCGCGTCCGGCGCCGCGTCGACCATGGTCCTGCGCCGGAACCCGGACCCGAGCCGAATCCCAGCGGCCGAGTACGACCCCGCGACCGCCTGCGTGGTGGACGTGAGAGGCGCTCTCGGAGCGCGATCCGAAGCCAGCGAAGCGATGATGTTCACCGGGGTGCACGTGATGGAACCGACCGTGTTCGGCTACGTCAGGCCCGTTCGAGAGGACATAGTGAACGCCTTCTACATACCCGCGCTCAGGGACGGCCACACCATCCACGGCCACCTGTTCGACGGATACTGGGCGGATCTCGGCACCCAGGAGAGCTATCGGCGAGTCCGGGACGAGTTTAGCTCGGGCGTTCAACTCATCCATCCTCCGCTCGCACTCGCCCCGATAGCCGACCCGTGATCCGCGACCCCGATGCAGTGGCCGACGCCGTCGGCAGGCTTGCCGGCTATCGTCCCCGAACAGGCGCCGAGAGCGAATTAGCCCTCGTCACCGGAGGCGCGTCGGACCGATGGTACTACCGGGTCAGAGGCGCGGCGGCGGCCCGGTACGACCGAGAGTCCGTCGTCGTCATGGGTGTATCGACGGGGCTTCGCGAGATTCTGGAGTCTTTCGCCGGCAACCAGGCGTTCATGTTGGCTGCGGGGCTGCCGGTTCCTCGGATACACGCCGAATCGACCCATGAGGGGTTGCTGCTCATCGAGGACTTCGGCGACCTGACTATGACATCCGCCCGCCGACGATATCCGGACCGCAGGCGGCTGCTCTACGCCGATGCGATAGCTCTCTTGCACCGTATGCACAACTGCGGCGGTTCATCCGAGACCGCGACGTGCCCGGCGTTCTCCCTCGATTTCGACGTCGAGAAGTATCGCTACGAGTATGACTTCCACGTATGCAGGTGGCTAATCGGGCACCACTGGCAAACAACGCCCACACATGCCGAGCAGACCGCGCTGGAGGCGGGGTTCCGGTGGATCGGCGAGCGACTTGCCGCGCCCGATCGGGTATTCACGCACAGAGACTATCAGACGAGTAACCTGATGGTGCTCGACGACGGCAGCCTGGGTCTGCTGGACTTCCAAGACGCGCGGATGGGGCTGCGGCAGTACGATCTGGCCTCGCTGCTCTACGATTCGTACGTCGATGTCGGCGAACCCGAACGTGCCGACCTGGCTGAGTCGTACAGACTCGGCGGGGCTGGAACGCCCGAGGCCGACGCCGAGGAATACTACGCTTTGCTCGGCGTGGCGGCGATTCAGCGGAAGCTGCACGATGCCGGCGCATTCGTGTACACCGCCGCACATCGGGGCAAGTCGGAGTTCCTCAAACACGTTCCGGCGGCCGTACAGACGGCGACGACGCTGATGGCGAGCGTCCCCGAGTGCCGCGAAGCTGGGGCGATCCTCTCGGGGTATTCGCAGCAACACGGTTCCGGCTGATGGGAGCGGCGACGTGATCGAATGGGTGTTCTGGGACATGGGCGACACGCTCCTTAGCGAGGATCGGCTCAGGTGCGCACTGTATGAGCGCCTTCACGCCGTTGCTCGCGCCACCAGCCCTGAACTGTCGTTCCGCGATCTGGTTGCACTGCGTTCGGAGCAGATCTCGTCCGGCAACGAAAACCCGCAGCGCACCATCGCGCGCAGTCTGCTCGACGACGACGCGTACAAAGCTTGGGCCGGGGAGAACTTGCGCTTCGTCACCGAGGAAGGCCAGAACATGATAGCACCCGTCGATGGTGCCGCCGAGGCGCTTCGCCGGTTGAGCGAAGGAGTCCGTCTCGGTGTCATCGCAGCACAGCCGGAGTCGGCACTGGCGACGCTCGACCGCTGCGGCCTGACGCGCTGGTTCGACGTCGTCGCGCTGGACTCCGTCACAGGCAAGCAGAAGCGCACGGGCGAGCTATTCGAGTGGGCGCTCGCGCGGGCGGGAGTAAGCCCCGAGCGCGCGGCCATGGTCGGCAACCGACTCGAAGCGGACGTCGCGCCGGCTCGGCGGCTCGGCATGCGAACCGTCTTCTGTTATCTTTCCCCCGAAGAGAAGGGGTGGCACCCGACCGAGCCGGACCGTCGGTACTATCTCGACGAGTTGGCCCGAGTTCCGAACTGGCGACGGGAGCCTCTCGCGCCGGAAGAGGCCCCGGACGCAACGGTCCGTAGCATGGCCGAGGTCGATCCCCTGATCGCGGCCTGGCAGCGCGAAAGCTGAACCGGGCTACGGACGGGCTCCACGCATAGGGAGGACACGCACTTGGCCGGAACGACCCGCGAGGCGTTTCTTGAGAAAGTGCGGCAGAGCGTCGGCGCACAACACGCCGAGCCATGCGCGCCTCAGGCCCAGGGCGACGTACCCGATGCGACAGACGTCGGTCGCATGACCGATGATCGGCCGCTTCCGAACGTCTTCGCCGAGCGTGCCACCGAAGCGGGGATGAACGTCGAGCGAGTGGCCGACGTAGACGAAGCGGCGCGCGCGATCGAACGCATCCTGCGGGACGAAGAAGTGGGGGAGGTCGCGATGTGGGCCGGGCCACCCACCGACGCACTGACGTTGGACGACTGCGTCACCGTCTGCCATTGGGACCCGGGCCGACCGGCCGCCGACGTGAAATCGTCCGCGTTCGGCATGTTGTGCGGCATCACGGGCGTCGACTATGCGGTTGCAGAGACCGGATCGCTCGTGCTGTGCAGTTCGCCCGACCATGGACGTTCGGTAAGTCTGCTGGGGCGAGTTCACATCGCGCTGGTGTTCGAGAACCAGATCCTCCCGGATCTCTACGACCTGTTCCCGCGCGTCCGGGAAGACCATCCCGACCTACTGCCGGCGAACGTCACGCTCATCACCGGCCCGTCGAAGACGGCCGATATCGAGCTTAGCCTGGTGATCGGCGTACACGGTCCCTCAGTGGTCTACATCGTGGTGGTGGAATCATGAGCCGGAGCGAAGATAGAACGCACCTGGCGTGGCCGGGCGGACCGAGCCTTACGCTCGCGCGCGCGACGATCCATGCCGAGCGGGACGCCGCGGCGAGCGACTGGAAGTCCGGAACGCTCCGCGACCGGCTAGAGGCTCTCCTACGATGGCATCCGTGCGCGCGGCGGCCGCTCACAGGCGTGAAGCTGGAGTTCGACGGCAAACGGCTGCTGTACCTCCGCACCCGCCACGAGTGGGATTTCTGGGAAGTGCCCCCCGAGCAAGTTGAAGCCACCAAGAGCTTTGTCGAGGATTTCCACCAACGGCGGGAAGACCGCGAGAAGCACCGAGCCGCGTTCTGCGGGTGCGACCACAGCCGCGGTCGGAGCGCCCTGCCGTGGCTAGTGCTCCTGGTCGCGGCAGTCTGGTTGATCCGGCGTGCCCGTCGACGCTGAACTGCCCGGCGTCGATCCCGCCGGGGAGCAACCCGCCCTCAATCTCATCACCGGGACGATCCGCCGCGTCGCCGAACGCTTCGTACCCCAAGCGATACCTCACGTAGTGGAGATCGCGCGTACTCTCGACGCCCCGTCGCGCCACGTCGTGCAGGCAACTTCCCGCTATCTGAAAGCGCACCCTCACTTGGGCAGCTCCGACCGGGCGATCGTCGGCGATCTGGTCCACGCGATCGCTCGCTGGCATCGCAGGATCGACCGCGCTCTCGGCGACGCGATGCCTGCCGATGGCGTATCGATGGCGGAACGGGCGCCTCTGCGGTGCGCCTTGCTGCTCGCCGCTATCGGCTACGACCCGCGTCTCGTGCACGACTCTGTCGCGCCCCACTCGACGCACGCGGTCCCGCTTCCCGGCCCCGATCGGCTCGAGACGGCGGTAGACGCGCTGGACGCACTCGCCCCGATCGAAGCTTCCGACGCAGCGGACCTCTCGCTTCGCGCATCGATGCCGGCATGGGTCGTCGAGCGGCTGATCGACCAGTACGGATGGTTGCGCGCGAAGCGGATTGTGACTTCCAGTCGCGGACGGGCATGGATCGGCATCCGCGCGAACACGCTTGCCATGAGCAGAGACGGTGCGGTCGACGCTCTGGTCAAGGCCGGGATAGACGCGCAACCAAGCCCGTTGTGCCGGCATGCGGTGATCGTGGACGGCTCGGCGCGCGTAGCTCAGATGCCCGCGTACAGGAATGGCGGAATCGAGATTCAGGATGTGGGCAGCCAGTTGGTGGCCATGCTCACCGGCGCGGAACCGGGCATGCGGTTCGCCGACGTTTGCGCCGGCGCCGGCGGCAAGACACTTGCCGTTGCCGCGATGATGGAGAACCGTGGCGAGATACTCTCACTCGACGTCTCGTCGGAGAAGCTGCGCGAGCTTGAGCGCCGCGCGCGGCGCGCCGGGTGCTCGATCGCACAAGTTGTGAACGTCTCGGGCCAACACGCGTCGGGCTCGCCGCTGCCCAAGGCGTACAGGAGTTGGATAGGCGGAACGGACGTCGTCCTCGCCGATGTCCCATGTTCGGGCAGTGGCGCGTGGCGCCGCGTGCCGGATGGTCCGGACCATCTTCAGAAAGACGAGCTGAGCCGTCTGTCGGCTCGGCAAGGCGAGATTCTCTCGCGATACGCGCCACTTGTGCGCCGAGGCGGACGCCTTGTGTACGCCACTTGCAGCCTGTTCGCCGAAGAGAACGAGCAGGTCGTCGACGCGTGGCTGCACGACAACCCCGATTTCCACGCGATCTCAGCCGTCGACGTGTTGAGGCGTGAAGAGGTCCGCGCGGACGTAACCGAGGGCGACTGGCTTGCGCTCACGCCTGAGGGATACGGAACCGACGGCTTCTTCGGCGCGGTGTTGGAGCGGCGAGCCGGCTAGCGATCTGTACGACGAACGGCCAAGGGGTACAGTGGTGCCATCCGAGCGTTTCCCATCGAACCTGCCAATGCGGAGCGAGCTTGCGCGCAAGTCGATACATCTTGCAGGGCTGATCCTGCCTGTCGGATACGTGGCGCTCGGGCCAGACAGAGCGCGGCCCGCTCTGGTAGCGATCGCCGCTATCGTGCTACTGGCCGACGTGCTTCGTACGAGATGGGGCTTCGCGCGCCGTACTTACGACACCGCATTCGCCGGGTGGTCGCGCGCCGAAGAGAAGCGACGGCTGACCGGGGCGAGCTACCTCGCCATCGGGAACGCTCTGGCCGGGCTGCTCCTGCCGCAATCTATCGCTCCCATCGCGATGACGTTCGGAGTAGTGGGCGACCCGGCGGCGGCGCTGATCGGGAAGCGACTCGGTCAGAGAACCTGGCGCGCCGGAAAGACCTTCCTCGGCAGCATCTCGTGCCTGGCGTTCTCGTTCGCGGGCGGGGTCGCAACGTCGGCAGCAGCATCGGCGTACGCCCCCGAGTTGTCCGTGCCGTGGCACGTCGTGATGGCTGGGGCGGCGGCCGCAGCACTGGCCGAAGGAGTGTCGGGCCGCCTTGACGACAACCTCACGATCCCCATCGTCGGCGGATTGACCATGTGGGCGGCGATCGCCTTGGGCGTCTGAAAGGCGCGCCGCATTTCCCTCCGACCTGGAATCCTGCCGGAAAGGACTAGACGAATGGGCACGACGTACCATGAACCTGCGCGCGAGATACCGATCTACGATGAATACGACGTAACAGTTGTCAGAGGCGGCAGCGCCGGGCTGGCCGCAGCGCTCGCGTCGGCCTGCGGCCGCGGCGATTCTGGACGTGATACAGCCGTTCTTTCGCGAACGTCTCGGCCTCGAC
>CAZSJP010000163.1:0-8294 GCA_964606675.1 uncultured bacterium | reverse complement strand
AGCCGCCGAACAGCGCTAGCGCGTCGCAATAGATTGTGAGGATCGGCATCGCCAGCGCACAGGCGAGCACGCGAGGCGCCACCAGGTACCGGAGCGGATCGGTTGCCGTGACCTCCAGTGCGTCTATCTGCTCCGTCACGCGCATCGAACCGAGTTCGGCTGCGAGGCCGGCGCCAATCCGCCCGGCGACCATCAACCCAGTGATGACCGGGCCCAGTTCGCGCACGACGGATATCGCGATCATCGAGGGGATGAGGGTCTCGGCCCCGAACCGAGCCAGCGTCGAGCGAGTCTGCATCGCAAGCACTGCCCCGATGGCGACGCCGGCGGCGCCAACCAGAGGCAGCGACCTGGTGCCGATATCATCGATCTGCTTCAGCAACTCCCGCCATTCGTACGGCGGTTTCGCTGCACTCCTCGCCGCCCGGCCGATGAATAACGCCAACGCGCCGATCCACTCGATTGCAGTATGCATAGCGCCCCACGGTCCTGCCTCGACGGCTGCGCTCTCTCGCCCAGCTACGCCACTCACGAAAATCGGAAATCGCCGGGCGAATGCAAAGAGCGCGCCGGAGAAGCGGACCTCTAAGGCTGAACCGGCAGCGGCGGCCCCTGGAGGCAGAGCGGAAGCTCGAGCGAGTGCTCGGAGAGCAGATCGGCGTCGGTGAGGATCGCCTCGGTCGGCCCGTCCGCGACGGTCCGACCGGCATCCAGGACGATGCAGCGGCGCGTCACCGCGAGCGCCATGTCAAGGTCGTGGGTAGAGAGCAGCAGCGTGCCGTTGTATCCGGCGAGAAACGACAGCAGCGATCGGCGGGACCTCGGATCGAGGTTGCTGCTCGGCTCGTCGCACGCGAGCACCTCCGGCTCCATCGCCAGCGCGCACGCCAGGGAAGCCCTGCGCTTCTGGCCGAGGCTCAGGTGGAACGGAGGCTTCCCGGATACGAGCGTCAGATCGAACATGTCGAGGTAGTGGTCGACCAGCCCGTCCACTTCGCCCGCCGGCAGCGCTGCGCTCCTCGGGCCGAACCCTATGTCGTCGGCAACGGTGGCACAGAATAGCTGATCGTCGGGGTTCTGGAACACCAGCCCCACACGCCGCCTGACGTCGTTCGCGGTCTTCCGTGAGAGTCCGACCCCATCGACGCTGAGCTTGCCGGAGATCGGAAGCATTCCAGCCAGCGCGAGCAAGAGGGTCGTTTTGCCGGCTCCGTTCGGCCCGACAATGGCCAGCTTCTCGCCATCGTCGACGTCGATGGTGACATCGCGCAGCGCGTGCGTACCGTCGGGATAGCTGTAGCTGAGGGACCGGGCACGGATCATGTCACCGACCACACGTGCGCGACGGATGAGAACGCGATGATCGCGGCGATTCCGACTGCGCACGCAGCCGAATCGCGACGGCTCCACGGCTGCGGGGGCCGGTGCACGAGCGTGCCTTCGAACCCCCTGGCGCGCATCGCTCGGTCGATGCGCTCGGCGCGCTCGATCGACCGTATGAACATGAGGGCCGCTATCCCGCCTAAGACGCGCACGTCTCCCGCGCGCCACCCGCCGCGCCGCCTGGCTTGCCACGCCCGGACCATCCTCCGCCCCTCGTCGCCGAGCACCCAAAGGTAGCGATATACGAGCCAGCCGATGGACACAGCGGCGCCGGGGACGCGCATGTGGGCGAGCGCGGCAAACATTCGCTCCGGGGGCGTCAGGGCCGCCAACATTGCCAGCCATCCGATTGCCAGCACGCCGCGCGACATGATAAGCATCCAGCGCCGGAAGCCGTCTTCCGTTATTCCGAGGCCGGGCCAGATCGTGAACACCCGATCGCCATGGCCGGCAAACGGCACCAGAGCGCCGACGATCAAGAGGAAAGGCATAGCGGGGAGAACCTTGCGCAGCAAGTCGGACACTCGGACATCGCTCGCAGCGACGACGGTCGCAAGCGCGCAGGCTGCGATGCCGATCGCCCACTGTTCTGGAAGCGTCGCCGTCGCGGCAGCCGTCGGTAGAGCGAGCACGACCCGTGCCCGATCGTCAAGCGTCCGCATCTGCGGGACCGCGTTTCGACCGCCGTTGCACCAACCGCCCGAGGCCGGTCAAAGCGCCACCCACGATGATCACGCCGACGACGCCGGACGTCGCCGTCGAGAGCGGACCGGACACGCCGGGTGTCTCGTATCCGCTCATGGGCGAATCGACCATCGCGGCGTCGGAAACTAAGCCGGTGGTGGCCGCGCGTTCGGTCGCCCATTCAAGCCCATCGGGCAGCCCAGATGCCAGCGGCCCCAGGAGCGCTGCAACCGCGAGGGAGATCGTTGCGGCGATGATCCATTCCAGGCGCGTCATGTCGTTACCTCCTCCGCTGCGGCGAACAACAGATCCGGGCGCACGCGCCGGACGAAGCTCAGAACGGACACGGTTATCAGCGCTTCTCCGACACCCACGATGGCATGTATCCCGACGATCGCCACGAAACCGCCTCGCCACGTGACGACATCCGACAGAGCGAGTTCCGCCGCCGCTGCGGCAGCAGCCATCACGATCGAACACCACGCGCCGGCTGCGATTGAGAAGCGCCAGCGCCCCGCACCGGGCCTAGCGAACGCGCGAGCGACAGCGTATCCGCCCCACGTCGCGATGAAAGCCAGATTGAGGATATTGACCGCGAGCGCGGTGATCCCGCCGTCCTGGAAGACGAGACACTGTATCGCGAGCACGACCGACATGACAGCGGCCGCCGCATAGGGCCCGACCAGCGCAGCCGCCAGAACGCCGCCGGTGAGATGGCCCGACGCGCCAGGTGCAACTGGGAAGTTCACCATCTGCGCCGCGAAGACGAAGGCACCGACGACTCCGAGCAGCGGCACCTGTCTCTCGGCGTCGTCTCCGGCGCTCCGCTTGAGCGCCAGGCTCACGCCGGCTGCTGCAAGCGGAACGGCCGGCCCCCCCACCGTGGCGCTCAGGAACCCGTCGGGGATGTGCAACCGCCGCTCCTTGCATCTAACGAAACGAGTCGAACGATATAGCGGTGCTCGTGGCATGAAATATACATTCGTGCTACCGACCGGCACAACCGAGTGCGCGACGGGGCGAGCTAGCTCCGTGAGCCGACGCTGCGTATCTTGAAACGGTATCGTCTGCGGTCAGCCGTCGCGCGGCAGGCCGATCCTCGACCACATCCGCACACAGAGCCGATATGAACGCGAGCTTCTCAGATGACAAGGCATGGGACGGCGCACACGTAACAGTGATGGGGCTGGGTCTCTTCGGAGGCGGTGCCGGAGCCGCGCGGTTCGCCGCCGACCGTGGCGCGATTGTCACCGTGACGGACATGAGATCGGCCGACGACCTCGCCGAATCGCTGCCGGCGTTGGACGACATACCGATACGCTACGTCCTCGGCAGGCACGACGAGACGGATTTCGCCAGCGCCGACGTCGTCATCGTCAACCCGGCGGTGCCGATGAGCTCGCCGTTCCTGAGGATCGCAGCGGACGCGGGAGCTTCCCTGACGAGCGAGATGTTGCTCTTCGTCGAACGCTTCGGCGGCCGCGTTGTCGGCGTGAGCGGGTCCAACGGGAAGACGACAACCGCGAGCCTATTGGGCGATATCCTCAAGCGACACGATCCGCGGGCGGCACTTGGCGGCAACCTGGGCGTGTCGCTGCTCCCGAACGTCGATACGATGGACCGCGACGCAACGGCGGTGCTCGAGATCAGCAGCTTCCAACTCGAATGGCTCGGGCGCGCCGGCTGGTCGCCGAGCATCGGCGTGCTGACGAATCTCTCGCCTAACCACCTCGACAGGCACGGCACGTACGAGGCCTACGTGGCGGCCAAGCGAGAACTCCTGGCGCACCAGACCACCGGGGAGACGGCCGTGCTGAACGGTGGCGACCCTGGCTTGGTCGACATGTCGGGAGGCCTGGCTGGGAGGGTCCTCTGGTTCGGCGCCGAGCAGCGTCGTGGCCCTGGTGCGCGTGTAGAGGATGGTCGGATCGTTGTTGAGGTCGGCGGGTGCGCATCGGCCATCATGGACGTAGCCGATGTCCCGCTCCCGGGCGCTCACAACCTGGAGAACGTGCTCGCAGCCGCTGCAGCAGCGTCGGCCGCCGGGGTGCCGAACGAGACCATCGCCGATGCGGTGCGAGCGTTCCGGGCTGTCGAGCACCGTCTGGAGTTCGTCCGAGAGGTCGCCGGCGTCCGCTACTTCAACGACTCCATCGCAACAACGCCCGAGTCGGCGATCTGCGCCTTGCGGTCGTTCGAGCCGGGTGCGCTGATCGTGATCGCCGGCGGCTACGACAAGAAGGTCTCGTTCGATTCTCTCGGCGAAGAGATTGCGCGCTGTGCGGGTCGCCTGATCGTGCTGGGCGATACGGCTGACGCGATATCTGCGGCAGCGGCGACGCATGGGTTCCCGAGCGAACGGAGCCACCGGGTTGGCGCGATCTCCGAAGCGGTGGAACTTGCTGCGAGCCTTGCCGAAGCGGGGCAGGCTGTAGCGCTTTCCCCTGCGTGCGCGAGCTACGATCAGTACCGCAACTTCGCCGAGCGCGGCCGGGAGTTCAAAGAACTCGTGACTCATCTGCCCGACGGGGGCTGAGCGGCGGGCTCGGACCCTATGCCTCGAAGATGAAAAAACGTTCATCCTCGCTTCAAAGCACGTTCATGTCCCCAAGCTATCATTTATGGCGAGAGGAACGCTAGCGCTGTTTCGACGAACGAACGGACCTGGGACCGCATTTTGCGCCACGGAATACGCAGAAGGAGTGGGCTGGATGAGTGAAGTACGTGTAGCGATCATCGGCGTGGGCAATTGTGCATCGGCTTTGGTGCAGGGCGTGCACTTCTACAAGAATGCTGCCGAAGATGAGTTCGTCCCCGGACTGATGCACGTGAACCTTGGTGGCTACCACATCAAGGACATCAAGTTCACCGCCGCGTTCGATATTGACAAGAACAAGGTCGGCAAAGACTTGGCAGAAGCGATCTACGAGAAGCCCAACAACACGTATGAGTTCGCCAAGGTGCCCAAGACGGGCATCGAGGTCCATCGCGGCATGACGCACGACGGGCTGGGGCAGTACCTCTCCGAGATAATCGAGAAGGCGCCCGGCCCTACGGCGAACATCACACAGATTCTCAAGGACACGGGCACCGACGTTGTCATCAACTACCTGCCGGTCGGGTCCGAAGAGGCGACCAAGTGGTACGTCGAACAGGTGCTCGACGCCGGTTGCGGATTCGTCAATTGCATACCGGTCTTCATCGCCTCCGAGGAGTACTGGCGCGGGCGGTTCGAGGAGCGCGGTCTGCCGATCATCGGTGACGACATCAAGTCGCAGGTGGGCGCAACCATCACGCACCGGGTTCTGACGACGCTGTTCCGCGACCGTGGCGTGCGGCTCGAAGAGACGAGCCAGCTCAACGTCGGCGGCAATACCGACTTCCTCAACATGCTGGAACGCTCGCGACTGGTCTCGAAGAAGATCTCCAAGACCAACGCAGTCACGTCCATGATGGATTACGACATCGGTAAGGATAACGTCTACATCGGTCCTTCCGACTACGTCGCGTGGCTCAAGGATCGCAAGTGGTGCTACATCAGCATGCACGGCAGAACCTTCGGCGACGTTCCGCTCAAGCTCGACCTGAAGATGGAAGTCTGGGACTCGCCCAACTCCGCCGGCGTAGTCATCGACGCGGTCAGATGCTGCAAGCTGGCGTTGGACAACAAGATCAGCGGCGCGCTCTACGACGCGAGTGCGTATTTCAAGAAGACCCCGCCAAAGCAGATTCCCGACGCGCAAGCCAAGGAGAATCTGGAGGCGTGGATCGCGGAAAATGGCACCGGTAACAAGGCGGAGCAAGGCGACGCCGAAGCGAGCGCCGAATAGGTACGACTATAGGCGCGGCGGACGCGGGCTAGACGCCTTGCGCCCGCCGCGCGACCCTCATCACCGACCATCCCCGCAGAGCCCGAACCATGGCTGCCGAAGCCATAGACTTCCGGCCATACGAGACACACGACCCGCCGTGCCCCGTAACACGCATCACGCCCTCCACCGCACCATTCATACACACGTTCTTCGACGTATCGCCGTGGAGCCCTTCGGGCAGATACCTCGCGTGCTTGAGGCTACCTTTCGAGGATCGCCCGCCCGGCCCTGACGACACCGCCGACGTGTGCGTCATCGACCTGCAAGCGCGCACGATACAGAAGGTCTACACTACGACCGGATGGGGCATGCAGACCGCCGCACACCAGGTCTGGGGAACGACCGACGAGCATCTCTACTTCAACGACAAACGCGCGGGACGCCCTGTCGGCATTGAGTGCGAGTGGCAATCCGGCAGCGCCAGAGTTCTCGACGGCCCGGTGTATCAGGTCTCGCCGGACGGGACATACGCGGTGTCGCCATGCCTGGTTCGCACGAACCATACGCAGGGCGGCTACGGAGTCGCCGTATCCGCGGAGAACGACGTCGCGCAGCCGCTCGGAGCGTCCGATGAAGACGGGCTGTGGCGGGTCGACTTCGCGACCGGGTCGAACGCTCTGTTTCTGAGCTTCCGTCGCGTGTACGACATGCTCCCCGACAAGCGAGAGTTCGACGGCGGCACGTTCTACGGATTCCATGCGAAGTTCAACCGGCAAGGCACGCGGATCATGTTCGTCGCCCGCTGCCGCTTCCCCGACGGATCGCGAAAGAACATGGTCGTGACGACCGACCCGGAAGCGCGGTCGCTGGCTCTGGCGGTGCCGTGGCACGTATGGGCCAAGGGCGGGCACCACCCGGATTGGCACCCAGACGGCGAGCGCGTGCTGATGAACCTCGACACCCGCGGGCGCGGGATGCAGTTCTACGAGGTGCTCTGGAACGGCTCCGAACCCCGGACGCTCGTTCCCGACATCCCGGGGTCGGGGCATCCGAGTTGGCGCCCGGACGGACAGTTCATACTCACCGACGCCTATCCGAGTGAGCCGGTATGCAGCGACGAGGCGGTGCCGATCCGGCTGATAGATACGGTCGCCGCGCGAGAGACTACGATTTGCCGGATGTGGACGCTCGGAGATGGCTTGGGGGAGACAAGATGCGACCCGCATCCGGTCTGGCGGGCCGACGGGAACCGCGTCTGCTTCACGGGCGCGCCAGACGGGAGACGCCAGTTGTTCATCGCCGACGTCTCGTCGTTGATCTGCCGGTGACGTGCGGGCCCGCCGCGCCTACTCGACGACCGACAACAGGTCCGACCGTGTGGCGATCTCGATGGCCATGCTCGCATCCGGGATGTCGATACCGTCCTCGTTGATCCAGACCGGCTGCATTCCGACGCCGCGCGCACCGACGATGTCGCACCCCCAACTGTCGCCGACGTGGATGGCGTCGGTTGGCTCCACGCTCATCGCCTCAAGCGCCACCTCGAACACCACCGGATCGGGTTTCGATGCTTCGGCCTCATACGAGGGGAGGATGTGGTCGAAATAGGGCGTCATGCCAAATCGGTCGAATTGCGAGTGCAGGGTGGGCGCTTCCCAGTTGGATATGACGCCGAGGCGGTATCCGCGACGATGCAACTCGGCCAGCACCGGAATCGTATCGTCGTAGATCTCGTTGGTGAAGAACTGGGTCGCGTGCATTTCCTCGGCCAACTCGGGGGCGCCATCGCCGATGATCGGTAGGAGAAGCGCCCGGCAGAAGTTGTACCAGAAGCGGTCTTTCTTCCAGTGCCTGAAGCCGTTGCGCATGCGGTACTCGCCGGCGTATGCCTCCGCCGCCTCCCAGGCGCGGTCGAACCCGGTCCGGTCGATGGCTATGCCGCGCTCCGACAGGTATTGCTGGACATCGCTGAACCTGTCGTCGGAGTCGCTGGCGAGCGTGTTGCCGTAGTCGAAGAATATCACGTTAGGGCGAATCGTTTGCATCTTGCCTCCGGTGTGGCGCTTCGTGGCGGGACCTTGCGTGGGTGCTACAACAGCGCCATCCCGATGCCGAGAACCAGGACCGCTGCCGCGACGAACAGGTTGTAGTGCCCCGCCAAGTCCTCGATGCTTGAGTGCAGCGAAGCGTTCTCCAACTGGCCGCCGACCCACAGCGCACCGGCCACTCCGAGCACGACGTAGGCGATGATGACCGGAATCGCGTTCCAGACGTTGGGCATGCCGCTGCCCGCCGCGGCAACGAACATCGGCGCGATGGCGAAGCCCGGCGAACCAAATGCGGAGCTCATCGCCCGGAGGGGTGTCGAATCGAGCGGTCCGAATGGGTCGCGAGGTCGCTTCCGAGACCGAGGCT
>CAZSJP010000162.1:0-8301 GCA_964606675.1 uncultured bacterium | reverse complement strand
GTTGGTCCGTCAGTCGGCACGTGGTCTCTTCTGTGGCCCGTGATCGCACGGAGAGCTCGAACGTCCGTGAACAACCGGCCCGCAGCGGACGTCTATACTACCTGGACCCCATCCCTTTCCCACTCGCAAGTGCAAAGGCATATCCATGGAACCCATCCTAAGGCCGTTCCGTGAAGAGGACGTTTCCGCCGTCACACAAATGTGGCGTGAAAGCGCCGAGGCATGGCCCGGTGACTCGGCAGACCCGGATCGTGTTACGGACGAAGACACACGTCGTTCGACCGTAGAGAAGGAGCATCTCTCGCTGAACTTGATCCAACTCGGCGACCGCATCGTGGGGTACTGCGACGTGCAGCAAAGCGAGTCCGAACCGGAGTTCTCATACGTAGCGCTGCTGAACGTCTCGCCTGACTGCCACGGCAAGAGCTTCGGACGCATGCTTCTGCATCGTGCGGTACAGGACGCCATCGACGCCGGTCAGCGCATGATCGATCTGCACACGTGGCCGTCGAACATGAAGGCCGTACCGCTCTACAAGAAGACGGGGTTCCTGTGGGTGCCCGACACGAACGTGCACATGGAGAACTATGTCCCGCAGATCGTGCACATGCCCCTGACCCGCGATTTCTTCGCGAGGAACGACTGGTATGGCACGCACAAGCGCACGCTGGATGTGGAGATGGATCGCGAGAAGTGGCACGGCAAGGAGGTCTTCTCGTACCGGTGGGAGGCGGACGGCGAGTCGATCGACGTGATTATCGACAGGCAGGCGTACGGTGTCACCGCGTTCGGGAATGACGACTTCTCCATCAAGGCGTACACGGGCGTGAAGCAGGTTCCCGCCGGTATCCCGCATACTATGACGTGGGAGATCGTGAACGAGCGCGACGAACCGCTCCCGGTATCGCTTCTCGCACGCAGTGAGGACACATCACTGCACATCGACAAGCAGGATCAAGTCACTGTCGAAGACCGTGCAACCATCACCGCGCCATTCTCCATCGACATCGACTTCGAGCCGAAGAACGGTCGTGTCGAGAGCTTCATCGTCCGGAGCGATCTCGTTGTAGACGGGATGCCGCTCATGCTGCGTACGGCCGTCGAAGAGTGTCAGGCGGCCACCCTGGCGATGGAGTTCTTTGGATCGGTTGAAGAGGGCGCGCGCGTCGATGGAGTGATCCGTGTCGAGAACGAGATGGATCGTGCGTGGGAAGGCACCGTGCACGTCGTTCCCGACCCCCGCGTGAAGATCGATATGCCCGACGGTGCATTTCGCGTGGAAGCGAAGTCGAAGACCGGCGTGCCGCTGACCCTCACGCTTCTTGAGGACGACCTGGTCGAACTGAAGATGCTAGCCAACGTCGCGCACGAGAGCGAGACGGTTACGACGAGGCCCGCGACGCACCTCATCGGCAACTGCCCGCCGGGTGAACTGCGGACGCACCAGAACGAGACGCATCTCACGCTGGTGAGCAATCCGGTGACAGTGACGGTCAACCTGAAGAGCGCGGAAGTGGAGATCAAGCACTGCACCGGAAAGGTGTCGGGATGGATGCAGCCAGTGGTGGTAGGTCCTCCATTTCCAGCGTGGTGGATGGATGAGAGCCTTCGGGACGGACGGATCGAGCGGACGCACGATACGCTCACCGGCGTGGTCACGCTGAAGGACGACCGGTATCCCGGTCTCGTGATGGAATCGCGCGTGACCCTGTCCGCCGACGGTCGTGTCCGCAAGGAGGAGCGCTTCGGCAATGGTGGCACCACTCGTCTCGACTTCAAGGCGAAGACGGGTGTCGGTTTCAGTCGTGCGGAAGGCAGGCGGATGGTCCTGCCGCTGACCGAGGGGATCGTGGAGAGTCGCCTGGCGTCGTGGGATGGGTTCCCCGGGCAGGGCGATCTGCCTTCCGATCCTACGCTTTACGCGGAGCAGTGGATGGCCAGCCAGACTGACGGCATGGTTTGCGGGTACATGTGGCAGGACATGGATGACATGCAGACCTCCGGCTGGGGATTGGAGTTCTCACGCACGGTGTCGGGTCTCGAACCCGGTGCAACCGTCACGTCGAGGCCGATACTTGTGTTCGTCGGCGGCGGCGACTGGAAGACGGTGCGGAATCTCTGGCAGCGTACGTATGGTGGCGGTATTCCGCACGAGGAACCGAAACCTGAGACGCGGAGACCGGTCGAGATGGTCACGGATCCATCGCCGGTCATAGCTACAGGACCGGATGCAGAAACGAACCTCGTAGTCCAGTCGTCCTCGATGGTGCCGCGAACGCAGACTCTCGCGCTGATCGCTCCCGAAGGATGGAGCGTATCGCCCTCGGAGACGGAAGCGGCATTCAAGCGGGACGAACCATCCTGCACGCCGGTGACCGTCTCCATTCCGGGTAACAAGCCAGCCGCTGGTCTCATCGAGGTGGTGCGTACTGGTCAGACGCGAGACTACCGCACCGAACTGCCCGTCGTGCGTATCGGCGACGGGTCGGACGTCGTGCTGAGTGAGTCCGACGGCGTCGTGACCATCGACAACGGCCTGATGCGGGCGAAGGCGTCCGCCGAGTTCTGCGGGTCGATCCACAGCGTGACGATCGATGGCGTCGAGCAAGTGCGGTCGGAGTATCCGACGGTTGGGAATCTCGGCTGGATGCGGCCGTGGTTCGGTGGGATTCATGCATACACCGGCGGGTATCCCGGCTACCTGCACGAAAGTCCGTTTACGTCGGAACTGGTTGAGCGCACGGGAGCGACCGGCATTCAATGGCGGGGCGTGCGGATGGTCAACACGCCGGAACACCGGGAACTGCGCGGGCGGCGGGTCGAGGTGGAGTACCTCACGACCGGCGGCAGCAACGTCATCGCGGTGGTCGTGAGGGCGGTGAACCTCTGCTCCGTTCCGCTCAACGTGAGTCTGGGCGTAGTCGCGGACGTACTGCCGGGTGTTAGCGAAGGACTGCGCGTCTTCGCCGATGAAGAGGGCACACGGGCGGATCTGCATCCGAGGAAAGCAAGCCTGCAGTCAGATGGACGGAACTACGCCGGGGCGTGCGATGCGGACGATGGCTGCACGGCGATGATTATCCCGTCCCGTGCGATACCGGGTGTAGACGTGCAGTCGATGGAGGGCGAGGCCGCATTGCTGGAAACGAAGGGACGCAGATACCTGCCGCACGAAGCGGACGTGTTCGAGGGACTGTCGTGGATCGTCTTCGCCGAGGACAGTGAGTGCGCAGCGGCGTACGCGGGGCTGAGGGTGCTGGAGCGGCTGCCCTAACGCGGGCGGCCTGCCGGCGTTGCCGAGTCTCGTTCGGCGTGCGGACCGACCATCGCGAACGTTATTGGCGTTAGGGACATCCGGCCCGTGCCCCATCTTCGATCCGGCGCGGGCCACCCTGTACCTGCAACAACGCGGGCATCGCGTGCCCGGCCCAACCCGCGTCGGCTTGACCCGCCGGCGTTGTGTCGATATGCTGCAAGACCCGACAAAGCACTACGCCGGGATGGCACCGACCGACGATCGAGGAGCAACATGGCCGAACGGATAGACATACGAGTACCCGAGCCGGAGCTTGCGCTCAACGCGGGGAAAGAGGAGCGGCTGGCCCGCACCAGGCAGTTCCTTCCCACCGACCGCGTGCCGGTCGTCATCGGGCCCAACCAGTGGATGCTCCTCAAGGCCCGCGGCAGACGGGCTGGCGACCTGGTACGCTCGCCCATCGACAACCTGCGCGAGCAGATCCTGAACGAGAAGTGGCGCATCGAGAACATCCGCGACGACAGTCCCATTCCGACCGAGTCGCTCACGTTTCAGCCCGACCTTGGCTGCCTGCGCGGCGTCGAGTTCGGCATGGACGTTACGTGGCAAGACGATCAGCCACCGAAGTGCGATCATCCGCTCACCGATCCGGCTCAGATCGACGAGCTTGAGGTACCCGACCCCGCATCCGGGCTGAACGCAACGTACATCGAATGGCACGAGGCGATGGCCGAAGCGGCGTCGGACCTCGACGTTCGGCTCAACGGCGAGCCGCTGCAGGTCAACGTGACGATCGCGCATGGGGGAGGGCCGATCCCATCGGCGTATGCACTGGCGGGCCCCAACCTGTTCCTCTGGATGGCGACCGACCCGGATCGCGTGCATCGCCTGATGGACGTGGTCACCGAGAGCCACATACGCTGCGTGCGGTTCTTCGACGAATCGATGGCGCGGGACACGAAGCACCCGGTGGCGATGGGGGCCGACGCGGCCGAGATGATAAGCCCCAGCATGTACAAGGAGTTCGTCGTGCCGTACTACGTCCGTGTGTGGGACGAATACGGCGGGCCGCGCGGCTTCCACAACTGTGGCAAGAACGAGCATCTGCTGGACATCATGTGCGACGACTTACAGATCGACTCTCACAACGGCTTCGGATCGTGCGTCGATCCGGCTGCGCTCGCCGAGCGAATGGGCGGGCGCGTCGTGCTGCAAGGCGGCCCGGAGGCCATGCTCGTCAAGACGGCCGAGCCTGACGCAGTGATCGACGAATGCGCCAGGCTCATCGGCATCGTGGGCGCACACGGCGGGTACATAATGACGGGGTCCGACACGGCACCCGGCGCGCCGACACAGAACCTGAACGCAATCGTAGAAGCATCCAGACGAGCCGGATGCGTATTCAGTGGATAGATCGCGCGGCCCGACCAACGGGCGGCCCGAATCGGGAGACGGCACAATGACGGCAAAGAGAGATACGATATCGGTCAACCGGGACTTAGACGTCCGCTACGACGTCGACGTACTCGTAGCCGGTGGCGGGCCATCGGGTGTGGCGGCGGCGCTTACGGCGGCGAGGCAGGGCCTCGGCGTGCGCATCATCGAGGGGCATAGCTGCCTCGGCGGGATGGGCACGGCGGGTCTGGTCCCGGCGTTCATGCAGTTCACCGACGGAATCAACTTCCTCGCCGGTGGAGTCGGGAAGGAACTGCTCGACCTGCTGCAAGAGCGGGGCGGGACGATGCCTCCCGATGGCTACGGCATCCGCGTCGAGGTGCTGAAACGTGTCTACGACGACCTGGTGACCGATGCCGGCATCGGGCTATCGTTCCACACGCAACTCGTCGACGTGACGACCGACGGCGGCGACGTTCGCGAAGCGATCTGCGCCGGGAAATCGGGGCTGTTCGCGATTCGTGCAGACGTGTTCGTCGACGGCACCGGAGATGGCGACCTATCGGCATACGCGGGTGCGCCGTACGAGAAGGGCGACGAGAACGGCGCCATGATGCCCGGCACGCTCTGCAGCCTGTGGGGCGCAGTGGACTGGGAAGCCGTTGAGAAGGGCGGCATCGGCTCGGGAGGCCAACGGGTCGAGCAAGCGATAGCGGACGGCGTCTTCACGCTCGAAGACCGGCATCTACCAGGCGTCTGGCGGGTCGGCGAGACCGTCGGTGGCGGGAACGTCGGCCACACGTTCGACGTCGATGGCACGGACGAGGAGTCGCTCACGAAGGCGTATCTCTGGGGCCGCAAGTCGATGCTCGAGTACGCGCGGTACTACAAGGAGTACATGACGGGCTTCGAGAACGCCGAACTCGTCAGCACCGGCTCGCTCCTGGGCATTCGCGAGACCCGGCGCATCACGGGCGACTACGTCCTGAACGTGGACGATTTCTCGGCTGACTCACGTTTCGAGGATGAAATCGGGCGCTACTCGTACCCGGTTGACATTCATGTTGCTCGCCCCGACAAAGAGAGCTACGAGGCGTTCATGAAAGAGATCACCACGATGCGCCTCGGCAAGGGCGAAAGCTATGGCGTCCCGTACCGCATCTTGACGCCGAAAGGCCTCAGCAACGTGCTCGTGGCGGGGCGTTGTGTCAGTACGGATCGGAGCATGCAGGCGTCGATTCGCGTCATGCCGGGCTGCTACATCACTGGGCAGGCGGCCGGGATGGCGGCAGCGCTGATGATCCGTGACGATGTCGACTCGCGGTCGATAGACGTCGCCGAGCTACAGAGCAAGCTCGTCGCGATGGGCGGCTATCTGCCGAATGCGGCCAAGTGACCCGCTCACACACGGACGATAGACCGGTCGATTGCATGGAAGTCCGCGAATACGGCTCGTCCGGTCCGTCCCTCGTCCTGCTTCACGGTGGTCCGGGCGCACCGGGGTCCGTCGCCCCCATCGCGCACGAACTGTCCGATGCGTTTCGCGTGCTGGAGCCGTTCCAGCGTGGGAGCAGCGATGTACCGCTCACGGTTGCGCGCCACGTGGGCGATCTCCACGACCTGATCGAATCGAGGTGCGACGGCGAGCGCCCGGCTCTGGTCGGTCACTCGTGGGGAGCGATGCTGGCGCTGGCGTACGCCGCAGAACATCCGGGCAGGGCCTCATCGCTCGTGCTCATCGGTTGCGGCACGTTCGACTTGGCGGCACGGGCGCAGATGCAGAAGATGATCAACGGGCGACTGGGCGAGGATATGTTCTCGTACGACCCTGTTCCAGACACCGTCGATGCGCCACCGTGTGATGGCATCGCGATGGAGCAAACGTGGTCGGACATGGTGCGGATGCAGAGCGAAGGCGTCTATCCCGCGGCATTCAGCGCCATAGATGTCCCGGTCATCATGCTCCATGGCGCGTACGACCCGCATCCGGGCCGGATGATCGCCGACGGCCTGAAGCCGTACATGCCACAGCTCGAATACCGCGAGTGGGAGCGATGCGGGCACGACCCATGGCGCGAAAGGGCCGCGCGCGACGAGTTCTACCGGGTTCTGCGCGAGTGGCTAACTGCGACGGATGGCGACATCGCGTCCGATATCTCGTGAACACCCGCCCGGGACGCATACCCCCGGCGATCCATTTCGATTACATATGGGGCGTGCGCGCATCGGTTGCCGGCAAGCTCTCCGACAGCCGCCACGCCACGTGAACTCGCTGACAGGATACACTGGGAACGCGTCATGCAGCGCAGAGCGGCATGCGGGTGAACGACAACAACGACGGAGGCAGGAACATGGGGAAGGCAAATGTCACTATCTTCAACGAATTCGTCCATGAGAAGACGAATGAGTTCGTCAAGAAGCTCTACCCGGACGGCATGCACGCGCCCATCGGGGAGTACATGGAAAAGCAAGGCCACGAGGTCACCATCGCGACGCTCGACATGCCGGACCACGGCCTGACGCAGGAAGTGCTTGATTCCACCGACGTGCTGATGTGGTGGGGGCATACGGCCCACGACAAGGTGCGCGACGACATCGTAGACCGCGTGCAGAAGCGCATCCTTGAGGGCATGGGGCTGATCGTGATGCACTCGGGCCACATGTCGAAGATATTCCGGCGGATGATGGGCACGAGTTGCGGCCTCTGCTGGCGCGAAGCCGCAGAGAAGGAACGGCTGTGGGTGACGAACCCGAATCACGAGATCACCAGGGGACTCGGCGCGTACATCGAGCTTCCGAACACCGAGATGTACGGCGAAGTGTTCGACGTGCCCGAGCCGGACGAGCTGCTGTTCGTCTCATGGTTCGAGGGCGGCGAGGTGTTCCGCAGCGGCGCGGTCTGGCATCGCGGTCGGGGCAAGATCTTCTACTTCCGGCCGGGGCACGAGACCTACCCGATCTTCTACAACGAAGAGGTGCTGAAGGTCCTCGGCAACGGCGTGAAGTGGGCGAAGTTCCGCGGCAACACCGAAGCCGACGGCGTTCTGGTGTGCCCGTGCGTGTCCGAGCCGCTTGAGACGATCAGCGAGAAAGACTACGTGCAGGGCGAGATCGAGCACCCGAAGTGAGCCCTGTGCCACAGCCGTGATACGACTCCGGAACGCGGGCGGGCGGGGCAACTCGTTCGCCCGCGCGTCGTGTTGGGGCGGCGGGGGTTCCGACGCGCGGATCGCCGACCACTCGTGACTTGACATCCTGAGGATCGGCGCTTAGGGTCGTTGCATCGGTGTGGCGAGTGCAGGTCTCGCCGCATGTTTGCAGGCACCTTGGTTTCGCAGGGGGATCGCCGTGGCCGGCTACCATTGGAAGCCCATAGAACCGCTGACCGATGACGACAGGGAGATCGACCTGGCGGCGATCAAGCCCCTGTATGAGTCTTGGCGAGAGGCGAAGGCGAAGCTTGAGGAGTCGAGTTCTTCCGGCCTCAAGGAGTTCACCGAACGGCTTGTCCGCTCGTTGAGCATCGAGACAGGGATACTTGAGCGCGTCTACGATTTGGACAGGGGTACCACTGAGGTCCTGGTTGCGCAGGGATTCGTAGAGGACCTTGTGTCTCGTTCAAGTACGGACTTGGAGCCATCTCGGCTGAT
>CAZSJP010000161.1:0-8309 GCA_964606675.1 uncultured bacterium | reverse complement strand
ATAGCATCGCTCTGATGCCCCGTGTGGACAACCTGATGAGAGATCACACCTAGTCCGGCGTGTCCCGATGGAGGAAGCCCCACTCTGGATCGTGAAATCGCTCGTCCAGTACGTAGAGAGAGACGCGGTTATCCGCTGCCATTGTGCGATTGTCACGGTGAACTGGACGGCCAGAACCATGCGTGTCGAGGCCCGTAGCCCTACGGTGAGGCCAGCGGGAGTCCCCATATCTATCGGCGGCATGACGGTTCGTGCAGCGCGCAGGGGGAGACCTGTCTATGAAGGCGACGTGCGTGGGTTGTCGGAACCGGATGAGTACATCAAGCAAATCGATGAGGTCCGGTCCGAACTTGCCGTGCCCGTAGTATGGGTGGAGGACTCTCCTGCCAGTGTCGTCGTCATCCTCTCCAGTGAGGAGTCGGATGCATTCAGCGATGACATGCAGGCACAAATTGCGCAAGCCGTGGCTGAGGCAGCACTGGAAATCACGAGTGCGTGTGCGCTGCTCGATGCCGAGAGGGAGCGCGCCGGATCGGCAAGAGCGCGCGGGTTCTACAGCGCTCTGGACAAAGCACGCCAGCGGCTGACGCCGGATATCACCCAAGAGGAACTGGCGGTCTTCTATGAGGAATATTGCCAAGCGATGGCGCGTCTCCTCGGCGCCACGTCCTGTAGTCTTTGGCTGTTGACGTCCGAAGGACGGTGGGCGGTCTTGACGGGAGTATCAGACCCGGCGCTGGCGCCGGGCCGCATGGCCGATCTTCATCTCAAAGGAGCGGCGATCTACCCATGTGTCGAGAACAAGAGGAACTACCTGGTTGAGAACATATCGAGCGCCTCCGATCCACGGATGAAGGATGGGGCGCTGGTGCGGGCCTTCCCCCGTCACAGACTGATGGCGATCCCCTTGCTCAAGACCTACGAGCGTGATGAGGTGTTCGGGATACTGTCCGTGATCTTCGACCCGATACGGGAGATTGTCGAGATCGAAGACACGTGCGACCGATGGTCCGACCTCATCGCGCAGAGCGCAGAGACCCTGGAGTTCTCGTTTCGGGTCGAAGCACAGATCAGACAACAGTCTTTCCAGGCCGCGCTGGAGCGAATCGCTCACGTTGGCGACGCCGATCTCCGGACAGCAGCGAGAGAGTTCGACATGGCCGTAATTACTCATTTACAAACATTTGTGGAAGGTGCGTCAATCTTCGGTTTGGAAAGCGACGAAGAGGATGCGAAGCTCGTCTGCAAGGCGTCGACCGGGCTGTTCATACCGAACGACGGTCGTACTGGGTGGGAGGAGGTGCCGGAGAGCGAATGGGCAACAGTGAGATATGAGATCGGCGAGGGGACAAGGACGGGGGCGGTCGCACATCGCGAAGTTGCTGCACCTGACCGCGATGTTGTCGCATCCGCCTATTGGGGCCGAGATGAGTATGAGAGATACTCGCAAATGCCGGAGACGGAGGAAGAGGACTATTTGGACCATTGGGGCCGATGGCGGCGTCCGCTGGACTGCAAGTCCTGCGAAGGGCGACTGGCCCTCTGTGCCGATCCCCCCTTCCATTGGCTGGCAGTGCCGATAGTCGCCGGCGGGAGGGTCGTGGGAGTGTTGCGCGCGTCAGACCGGAAAGGCCTGACGGGGACGGCGCGTGGCCACGACAGCTACCACCCGTTCCTCAGCGACGTAGACGAGGATCTGTTTCGCCAGGCAGCGTCCGTCTTGTCTCTCATCATGACGATTGAACAGACAAACCGATCCTTTGAGATGGAATTGAGCAGCTTGGCGCATGATACCGGCAGCTACGTGCAGCGCATACTCGACGGTTGCGGATTCGTTGAGAGAAC
This sequence comes from uncultured bacterium, assembly GCA_964606675.1. Lineage (GTDB taxonomy): Bacteria > Latescibacterota > MWCZ01 > MWCZ01 > MWCZ01 > CAZSJP01. Next base: position 6,464 of record CAZSJP010000161.1, on the reverse strand, counting down.
CGTCAGGGCAAAATGGGATGCGGATGGTGACGAGGAGATCGATGGTGCCTTAACCTACATCGGCCGAGCGGCCAACGTGATCAACAACATAGCGAGCACTATAGGTTTCTATACGAAGCGTAAGCCGATCTTGGATAGCAGGAAGACCAACCTGTGGAAGAAGGTAATAAAGCCGATAGTCGGTTGCTACAGGGTGAAATCTCCGACGGTAGCCGACAAGCTGCCAAAGGATTTCAAGGTCATCGATGCAAGGGCCGGCGACTTCAAGGGCATTCCCAGTGTCTGGGTGGCTCGCGAGCCGATGTCTGTCGTCTTCACGGTGCTCGTAGAGAACGCGTACAGGTTCTCAATTGGCGGCCCTGCCAAACACGGGGTGGCGGGTGTCGCGAAACGGCCGATTCAGGTCGCTGCCGATACGCAGTCGGATGCTGACAACTATATCTTTGCAGTGAGAGACTACGGAATAGAGGGTGTGCCACCCGCGGACCGTGATCGCCTTTTCGAGCCCGGCTATCGTGGAAGATACGCCAAGAAGCACAAGATGGCAGGATCAGGTCTGGGATTGTCTACGGCGAAACGCATAGTCGAGTACCACGGAGGTACGATCGCGCTGACGAATTTCCGGAACCCCACGGAGTTTACGGTGAGACTACCAAAGTCGCTGAAGCACAGCGGACCTGAGGGCTAACGGATGTGCAGGATCTGGATTCTGGAAGACAAGGCCGAGCTGGCGGAGCGTATGAAGATCGAATTGGCTGAGGAGCCGACGTGTGATGTCGTGGCCGTCACACACAAACTGGACGATGCTGAGGCCGATGTGGCGCGAGGCCTGCTGGATGAGATAGATATCGTTGTGGCGGATTTCCTACTCGAAGTCGGACAGGAGGCACAGATGTTCGCGTTTCTCGACACTATGGGGAGAACGAGGAAGGACATTCGCATCCTCGTCGTCTCAGCTGCGAAATTCGCCATTCGGGAGAGGATTCGCAAGTTCTGCAAGCGACGGGACCTTCCTGTTCTCTGGAGGCCCTACAAACCCGGTGACCTCCTGAAGGCTGTTCGGCGGCTGCAACGTTCGTCGCCAGGGGGTCCATGATGCGATTCGGACGTTTCCTTCCGCTGTCACCCAGCGTTTGGCCTTCGCTGACGGTGGCCATTGCGGCGTACATCCTCTCTGCATCCGTTGCGTGCGCGGCGCCTGCAGACAGCTCGGCCGACACCAGCTTGGACGCGAATGTCGTGCTGAACGCGGATGTTCGCGCCAGGCTGGATATGCCGCGCGACGAAGTGCGATCGTTAGTGCGCGAAGAGCTGGAATCGTCTTTGTTGACGCCGATCCAGTGGGTGATTCCTTTGGCATCTCTCCTCGTGGCGGTTCTCGCGGTCATCCTTGGGGGATTCGGTCTCCTCACGTGGAGGAGAAATGAGAGAATCCTGGAGGAAAACGTCACGATAAAGGAATTGGTGGACGAGGTCCGTGAGGTGGAGAGGTTTGTGGTCAGGTCGCAGAGGATTGCAGGCATCAGCGGATGGGAGGAGATCGTCGGCGGGAAGATACTGGCTGTTGCCACTGCATTCAGAGAGAAAGCGGGAGTTGGCTTCGAGGAGGTCGCAGACGCGTTGGAGGCCTTGGTCGAGGAGTACGACGCGTTCGAGAAGACCAAGCTCGCATTGCAGGCTCAGGTGTCCGATGATTTCGGGCTGATAAAGGAGGCCCTGATGGTTATCCGGGGCTGTCTGGCGCCGGCGAAGGCCATCCGCATATTGGAGGGCCTGAGAGGGCTCTATAATCCGTTCCTAACCGACGAAGAGCGCAAGCAAAGGGACGAACTCATCGAGAAGGCCCTGGAGGAATTGGAGCGGGAGAAGACTTGCGCAGCGGACTGAGGAGGTGTCCCGCTTCGACCATGCCGTGCCAGACACGTCAGTCGCATCGTCAGTGTGGGGGGCGGCGCGACGATCTGATGGATCGCGCGAGGCAAGTCTTGCTCGGGTCTGCCGATCGTAGGCTCTGTTTGATGAGTGCGCCGTGAAGGCATCTTCTCCCATCCCTTTGCGCCCACCATCGCGAGCGCGGCGGACCCGATCTGATCGTGGGCGATCAGGAAGGCAAGTTCATCTACTATCGCCGCGAAGACATCACGCCGTAGAGACTTCATTTCCGCCGCAGGTCCGGCGATGGCGACCCGTTGCTCTCGAATACGCCCGACGTATCTTTCGCGGCTGGCGACGCGGTCGGGCACACTCATGATCCGCCCGACCAACAAGGGATTCGGAAGACCTGCCAACCCCGACGAGGCAAGCTGTGGACTACGTGAGAAGGTCGTCACAGGCTATGTGGAAGCTTGCCGTGGCGTCTTCGGCATTCGTCGCTTTGTGCGGCCACGTTGCCGCCGCGAGCGCTCAAGAGTGGGCCGACGTGTCCAACGCCGTCGTGCTTGTCCGCCCAGGTGAGCGATCGACCGTCGAGCAGACAGCGGCCACCATGCTGATCGAAGAGGTCGAGAAACGCACCGGATTGCAATGGACGCAGGTCACAGCCGCCCCAGGCGGCAAAACCGCGACCATCTCCCTTTCTGTCGGCGGCGACGCGCGGCCCGATCTGAAGGCGGAGGGGTACAGCGTTGCAGTGGATGCCGACGGCACCGGTCCTCCGGTCGTACGCATCGTTGGTGCCGACGGTCGCGGCGTGCTGTACGGTGTTGGCAAGTTCCTTCGGTCCATGGACTGCCCGTGTCGATCCCGCGCGGGTTGGACGTGGTCTCGTCGCCGGCGTACCCGCTGCGGGGGCATCAGCTCGGATATCGCCCTGCGGCGAACTCGTGGGATGCGTGGACTCCGGAAGAGTTCGAGCAGTACGTGCGCGAGCTGACCATCTTCGGCACCAACGCGGTTGAGAACACCCCGCTCGACGGCGGCAGCAACCAACACATGACGACGCCGAAGGGCGAGATAGCCGTTCGCATGAGCCGGATCTGCGACAAGTACGACCTGGACTACTGGTTCTGGACGCCGGCGGTCTTCGATCTGGCCGACCGGGCCAAACGGGCGGAGTTTCTCGCCCAGCTCGAGGAACTCTTCCGCACGTGCCCTCGCCTTGATGGCATATACTTCCCTGGCGGCGACCCTGGCGACAACCATCCGAAGCTCGTGTTCCCGTTCCTTCAGGAACTGGCCGGGGTGTTGGCGCCGTACCATCCCGAGGCGGGCGTGTGGTTCTCCGCGCAAACGTTCCGCGAGGAGGAATGGGAGTACTACTGCAACTACCTGAGCGAGCATCAGCCGGACTGGTTGGCCGGTGTCGTCGGCGGCCCTCAGGCCCCCCCGTGTCCGAGATGCGCAAGCGCGTCCCGCCGTGACGGTGAGGGGCACTCGCCTCGGAGCAACGACCGACGCTGACGGTCGCTACGTGATCCTGCAGGTTCCGCCCGGCACCCACGTCGTGAACGCTCAGCTTACCGGCTACCGGACCACGACCGTCACGGAAGTCGGCGTTGGAGCCGACCGCACCTCGCAGGCTAGCTTCGCGCTTAGCGAGGAAGCGATAGCGGCAGACGCGGTCGTTGTGACTGCGGAGCGCCCGCCGATAGAGCTCGACGTGACCGGATCGCAGACAACAATCGACGCCGGGCGCGTCGCCGAAGCTCCCGTTGCGCAGCTGCTCGACTATCTGACCTACGAGCCGGGCGTGAGCGTGTCCTACGACAACGAACTGCGGATTCGCGGCGGCGGTCCGTCCGAGATTCGGCTTCAGGTGGATGGGCTGGACCGAACCGACGCTCTTACGAGCAAGTCGTATACGCAGCTTAATCAGGTGCTCGTCGCGGAAGTTACCGTGCTGACGGGTGGGTTTGACGCCGAATACGGCAACGTGCGTTCCGGCATGGTGAATGTCGTGGTGAAGGACGGCACCGAGGGCGGAGCGGCTCTGCCGTTGGTATCCGGCGTGTATGGAACCGCGCCGGCGCAGCAGAAGCATTTCGGACCCGGCGCGTACGATGAGGATCAGTACGACTACTGGCCTATCGGCCACAGTTCGCCTTTCGCCGATTCCGGATTGACGGGGCCACTCTATTGGCCGTTCCTCTATGACGAAACCAAGGACGACCCACAATTCAACGACCTTGCTGACTCGCTCTATCGCGACCCGAGGGGCTCTACATTCCGCGTGTTTCGAGGTTGGGAGTACCGAGCCGGCATCGTCAGTGCCGCCAACCGTTTCGGCTCCTTCGGTAAGAGCGATTGGTCTCCCGCCGAGGCTCGTGAAGCATGGGAGTGGGAAGCGAACAGGAACGAGCAGGTCTGGCAGTACGGTCACGAAGCTGACTGGAGCCTGGACCTGGCATCCGGATGGGCCCTGCCGAACAAGCTCGGAGGGATCATCGTCGGGTACGTCTACAACAAGGAAATGACGGCGGTTCCGGCGTTGCGCCCCAGCTTCGAGGATCGGACGATCGAAACGAAGCTGACGCTCACGCCGACCGATCGGCTCAAGATTGCTTTCGGCTACATGATGGGCAAGGGAAGGTCGACCGGAGCCGGCTCCAAGGGCACTAGCCGCAGCAATCCCGAGCTAAACACCAGCGGCGCCGGCGGCATGAGCAGCGGCCCTGTGCCGCTTCGTTCGTCCGGGAGCCTTGTCGGAACGGTGAGCGGCGTCACGACAGGCAACAACAAGCTTCACAGGTCGTACAACGGGCCGCTGGATAGCAAGTTCAACCAGTTTGGGGTGACCCTCACCTACACGTTCGGGCCGTCTACGTTCATGACGGCATCGGCGGGTCGAACGGCGTCCGAATGGGACTTGAGGCGGGACGACCCGAGGACGGACGTCACGGATTTCACGTCAGACTACCGGCCGCCGACCTGGTTCGGGTTTCAGGGCTGGCTGGGCTCGGCCTACGGGTGGACGGACACAGATGGCGACGGCAGGGGCGACAAGCCGACCGACATTGACGATGCGACGGAGCCAGGTCGTGCGGTCTTCCGCCACCCGTTCCAGATCCCGAACGTTTCCGACGTTGTCCCGTCAGTGGGCAGATTTGTGGCCAAGACGTTCGAGTTCGATAGTAGCGGCGCCGCCACGGTCGTGTCGCCGCAGGGGTACATGTAGACGTCCTACCCCGATATGTCCGGCGTGTATCCACTTGGCACAGGCGGCGAGGTGACCCTGTTCGGCAAAGCGACCCAGGTGGTGTCCAAGGGTGACCTGACGCATGCCGAGGGAAACCACATGATGAAGCTCGGCGCGGAGTACATCGCGGGCGATCTCGCGTTCAGCACGATCCAATCCAGCGCGATCATGGAATCGCCGCAGTATACCGATTTCCGCACATACGGCGGGGCTACGCTCCGGCGCGCCCGGCGATCTTCGGGGTGTACGTACAGGACGAGTTCGAGACCGACGGTATGATCGCCAACGCCGGAGTGCGGCTGGAGCGATTCGACGCCGGACACAACTCGTACCTGTACGACGACTTGTTCAACCTGGAAGTATACGCCGTCGCGCACGGCAAGAAACTGTTCGAGCAAGCTGCTATCAACGCCGGCTGGGATACTCTCACGATGGGGACGGTGCCGGTCACGAGGTACGACTTGGTCGAGGAGCAACTGGGCACCAACACCCCCCAGGTCTGGGACGTCATCGACCTGATCCCCCACACGGACAACAAGGTCCATTGGGCGATCGCGCCGAGGTTCGGCGTCTCCCACCCAGTCAGCGACCACACCAAGTTCTTCTTCAACTACGGCATCTTCTACTCGATGCAGAAGGCCGCCGTGATGTACGGCCAGTACGATCACGACGCGCTTCGGATTCGCTGGCAGCCTCCGAGAGATGTACAATCCGAACCTGCGTCCGGCCAAGACGACGATGTACGAGGTCGGCGTGGAGCATGTGTTCCCGCTCGGGTTTCTGCTGACCACTCGCGGCTACGCCAAGTACAATGTGGATCAGGTTTCGAACGTGAGGGTCGACGACGCCGGCCGAGTACGGCCCATACAACGTACCTGACGCTCCGCGCCCGCCGGGATTCATCAGCGTCCAGCCGAATCCGAATGGCGGAATCGAGGTTCGCTGGGGTACCGAGGCGGAATCGGTTCCCGATCACGACACGGAGGCCCACGATCCTATCGGGTATCGCGTCTATCGTCAGGCCAATTCACGCCTGGCTCCCTGGGAAGTCATCGCTGAAGGTCGTCCGGGTTGGTTCGCGGAACGTGCGGCCGAAGGGGACATTCCGGCAGGCAAGTTCTTCATCGACCCGAACGTGACCACGGGCGAGAACTACTGGTACAGGGTGACAGCGTACAACGACGGCACCCAGAATTGGGCGCAGCCGGGCAGGTCGCTGGAAAGCTCGCGCTGGTGGACGTGGACTGGCTTCTCGCACATCGGTGTCACCGCCCTGGCATCTGGCTGACGCCTCGATACGGCATGGTGGGTACCGCCTGGGCCGCGACCG
>CAZSJP010000160.1:2071-8310 GCA_964606675.1 uncultured bacterium | reverse complement strand
GGACGCGCGTTACGGTCTCCCGTGTCGTCCCGGCCATGTTCGCGAGCGCCTGATGGGTGGGCCTGTTTCGGATCACGATCTCGCCCTGTCGGTGCTCGCCGATCTCCTCGGAGATCTGTAGCAGCGCCGCCGCAATGCGCCCGCTGACGTCCATCAGAGCAAGGCTCTCGATCTTCCGGTCGGCTTTGCGCAGTCGCGTCGCCAGGGCGGCGAGCAGCTTCACCGCAAGGTCGGGGACCCGCTTCATCAGGGCCAGGAAGTCCGGCCTGCGCAGCGTGAGCAACTCGGTCTCATCGGCCGCCGTGACCGTCGCCGACCGCGGTTTGCCGTCGAGCAGCGACATCTCGCCGAAGAAATCCCCGGCTCCGAGCATGGCGAGAATAACCTCGCGCCCGTCTTCACTGATGAGAGACACTTTTACCTGGCCGCGAACGATCACGAACAGAGTGTCGCCTTCGTCCTCGGCTAGGACGATCAGGTTGTCTCGCGGGAAGGCCTTGGTGATCACCAGCCCGCTCAGGTGGTCGATATCGGCCTCGTTCAGATCGCCGAAGAACGGCACCCGCCGCAGCAGTTCCTTGACTTCGGTCATCTTACCGCCCTGTCGTTTCGTGCCGGGTGGTTGGGTCGTCCGAGGCGCGAGCCTCGTCCAGCGCCATCAGGCGCAGCGCCGCGTTGCTCCCGAAGTTGCTGTTCTGACCTTCCATTGCCATGATCTGCCGGTAGAGCGTCGCGGCATCGTCGGCACGCCCCATTCTCTCGAACGCGATTGCCGCTCTGAACCGCGCGGTCACCGGGAACTGGCCTTGCGACTGGCCGTGGTACGCCAGCTTCAGCCACTCGACCGCCGCCTGGCGATTCTGTCCCAGCTTAAAATACGTGTCCGCCAGCCAGAACCTAGCTTCAGTGGCATCCTGACCGCTCACGTGCTCCAGCGCCTCCAAGAACGCTTCAACGGCTTCCTCGAACTCGCCCAGATCGCTCAAGTCGCTGGCGATCTTCACCCAGATGCGCGACACTTTCTCGTGATCGGGGTATTCGAGCTTGAACAGACGCATCGTCCTGATCGCCGTGTCGATCCGCTGTATCCGTTCATACGAGAGGATCAGTCTCCACAGCGCGTCCGGTGCATGCCGGCTGGTGGTGTCGATATCGAGCGCTCGCTCGTAGGCGTCGGCGGCCTGCTCGTACAACTTCGTGTTGAAATACGCGTTGCCAAGCTCGAAGGCGGCGTCCTGGCGAAGAGGGCTATCGGGGTACTGCCGCATGAGCTTCTCGAAAGCCTGCACCGCCGGTTCGATACGCCCGCTGGCCGCGGCGACCCTGCCCTGTGCGAGCAGCGCGTGCGGCGCCCACTGGCTGTTCGGGTTCCGCTCGACAACGCTCGCAAACGCCTCTACAGCGCCGACCCAATCGCGTCCTCGCTTGAGGGCATGCCCCCGCTCGATCGCGAGCCTGATCTCCTCGTCCTCGGTCAGCGGCGCCAGGTCGCGAACGGCTCGTTCACGCCCTTGGGCCTCGTCGGCTCTGCCCAAGCGATACAGACAGAGCACTTCGCCCATGCGCGCATCTCTATCGTCTGCATTCGCTTGCAGCACCCGGCGGAAGTTGGCCAGCGCCTCCTCGAACGAATCCACGTCGAACTGAACGCGCGCAAGCATTCCCCATGCGACAGGCACCGACTTGCTGCGGGGATGGCGCTGTTCGAAACCGATGAGGACCTGAGCAGCGCGCTCGAGCTGACGTCTGTCGACTAGAATGCGTGCCCTCAGAATCGTCAGGCTGTCCGCATCGTCCGAGTTGGGCCGCGCCGAAAGCTCCGATGCTATCACCTGCTCGGCTTCGTCCCGTCGCCGCAGTTCGATCAGCGCCGAGGCCAGTTGTCGCGCGCCCCAGGCTGCCGCGTCGTCGCCGCCTGAGGTGGCCATCCGGCGGGCGACCGGGACGATCTCCTCGAACGAGTCCGATTTCAGATGCGCCGTTATGAGCTTCGTCCTGATCTCGTTTGCGTCGCGGGACATATCTCGGCTTCTGAGCAGCTTCGCAAGTTCCCGGGCCGCGTCGCGCGGACGTCCTCGGTCGAGCAGGATCAGGGCCAACTGGTACCTCGCCTCGGGCACCAGTCCGCTGAGCGGGCGTTCCGCGATCAGCCGCTCAAGGCGTTCCCTCGCTTCGTCTTGCCGCCCTTGCTGCGCGAGGATCAGCGCGCTGCCGAACAGCGACCGGTCAAGCTCGACACCGTTAGGGGCTATCGTGAGGGCTTCGTCGAACTGACGCAGCGCCTCGTCCGGCGAACCGGAACCGGTCCGTACCTGCGCGACGGTGTTCTCGGCCAACCGCACGAGCACGAACGCACGCCGGTCGCTGCCCGGATACCTCGTGAAGAAGTCGGCATAGGCGTCCAACGTCATGTTGGCGGCGTGCGCCGAATCGGCCTCGGCGAGTCGGGCTTCGGTCGTCTCGATGAACGCGTCGTCGGCGAGGTCGCTCTCGGGATATCGCGTCGCGAGCCTTGCAAGAGCTTCCAACGCGTTACGACGGTGCATGGCCTCCGAGCTGTCATCGTGAGTCAGCCCGGCCTTCATGGCGAGGCGCAGGTAGCACGTTGCAAGGAGATGCTCGCCCCGGTCGGGATACTCGGCGTCGGACTGAGCCAGATACGCTTGCAGGAGCGCGATGGCTTCCTCGTAGTTCTTGAAGTAGCGCACCCGTATCCGGGCCAGATCGAGCATCCTCCGGCGCCTGATGACGTTCGGATCGCCCTCATGTATGAGTTCGCGCGCTTCCAGGGAGATCGCCGCGGACAAGCCGCCCGCCAGGTCCGGGCGAAGGAACAGGCGGATGAAAGTGAGGCTGTCCGACGCCGCAGGCGCCAACTCGTGCGCCGGGAACCGCCTGGTGACCTGCTGGTAGGCTTCCTCCGCGGCGTCTACGTCGCCGATGGTTCGTCTGCAGCGCGCAACGCCGAAGAGAGCTCGCGCAGCGACGTCGTCGTCCCCTTCGGCAAGCGCGGCATACAGTAGGCGCGCCTGGTCGGGTTCCTGAAGCCGCGTCTCCCTGATTTCGGCAACCGTGAGCGCCAGTCGTCGGCGTTCGAAGCCGGCAGGGGTCCTCGTGTGCTGACGCTCGTAATAGGCCAGCGCCGTCGTAGCGTCGCCACGCCCGAGGTAGTAGCCTGCCAGGTCGCCGAGTGCGGTGACGCTCTCGGACGAGTCCGGATATGCGCTCAGCAGCTCTTCCAGGGCGAAGATGCCGTCTCGGTCGTCGCCATTGGCGATATTCGAGCGGCCAAGCCCCAGCATCGCTCGGGGCCGCCGAGGGCTATGTGGGAACGAACTCATGAAATCGCGCCAGTTGCTGAGCGCCAGAGCCGGCGTGTTCTGCAGCTCTCGCACCCGGGCAAGGTCGAACAGCGCTTCCTCTCTCAGAGACGAGGGCGTCGCCCGGCGGGCGCATTCCTTGTAGTAGTCCGCCGACCGGTCGTAATACTCACGCTCTCCGGTGCGCTCCCCGGTGCCGAGAAGGTACTGAGCCACGGCCATCCTGGCTCTCCACGCGCGGTCGTCCCCTCGCGCCTGGTCGATGAGGCGGGTGCTGAGGCGTATCGCGTCGGGTATGCGCCCAAGGGCCAGGTTGGCGTTGGTGCCGAGCAACAGGGCGTCGGCGATGTCATTGGAGAACGTCGGCTCGCGCAGCAGAGGGCTCAGGGCTTGCTCCGCCAGAGCCGCAGCGCCTCTTTCCAGGCGGACCTGCCCGAGCAGAACTCTTCCGCGACTCACCGAGTTGGCCGACGGGTAGCGGTCGATCATGTTCACCAGCGTGCGTTCAGCTCGCGGCGCGGCACCTATCTTGAGCAAGCTCGTAGCCATCCCCAAGAGAGCGTCGTCGGCGAAGTCGCTCTCGGAATATGCCTCGGACAACTCCTGGTACGCCCGAGCGGCCATCTCGTGCTGACCCGCGAGCGCGCGCAGTTCGGCTTGCTTGAGCCACAACTCTCGTACCCGCACGTCCTGCGGATACTTGACCATGAAGCCTTCGTACGTGTCCGCGGCGCGAGCGTACGATTCCCTTGCGCGGTAGGCGTCGGCCAGTTGCAGGAACGCGTCTTTGGTCTGTGGGCTATTGGGGTGATTCTCGATATAGTCTTGCAGTTGCAGGCTCGCGAGGTCGTACATACCGTCGCGTAGCAACTGTCGGGCGAATGCCAGTTCGCCTGTTTCCTGTGCGCCCGCGGCTCCGACCGCCCCGGCCAGGACGATCGCGATCGCTAGCAGGCGCCTGGCGCCGGCGTTCCTGGCTCTAGGGTAGCTCACTACAGGGACTCCTCGGACTGTGTGTCCGTCATAATGCCAGACACGAAATGTACCACCGATGGGTCGGGAGCGTCAATTCGGCGTGGATAGACCGCGGCCGCCTATCGCGAACGACTCGGTCGGTGCGCCCGCGGGGTCCGGCGGCTATCTGACGAGGGTCATGCGCAGCACGTCCCGCGACGACGCCGTGCTAAGCTGTGCCACGTAGACGCCCGAGGCCACCGCCCGACCTTGGTCCGATGTGCCGTCCCAAACCAGATGGTGCACGCCTCGCCTCATCGATACATGCTGCAGCAGCGTGCGGACCCGCCGGCCCGACGCGTCGTAGACTGCCAACGACACGCGATCGGGAACGTCCAACGCGATGGGTATCGTGGTAGACGGGTTGAATGGGTTGGGGAAGTTCGGAAGCAGCGAAAGTGCGGCCGGAGCCGGCGTCGCTTCGGTGACGGCGGCCGGATGGTTGTAGACGATCCTGTATACGAATCCGACGCCGGAGCCCCCCGGTGCGCCGTTTGCAGCCACAAGCACGATGTCGGTGGCGCGCGTCCAATCTTCCGTGGCGATCTGGACTTCCCGGAAGCTCGGCGGCGGCTGAGGGCCTTCGCCAACAGTGACGGGCTGGGGCGGATGCATCGTCGCAACGCTGGCGGTGTCGGCTATGGCTACTCTGAAGTCCCAATCGTGCGGATTGTCGCCCAGGCCCCAGACGTGAATCGTCAGGCTGCCTGCACTGCCGTCGGGGTCGATTCGTAGCAGCACGGCCCCTAAGTCTGAGGCGTACGCCGTGTCCTGAACCACGCCGCGCACAGACATCGCCCTGACGGTGGATGCCTCGGCCAGCTTCTTATACTGCACCGGGTCGAGCGGCGCCGGTCCGTATGCGGCGGCCTCGTCGAAGAATTGCTGCGTGGGCCGGACGCGATAGTCCGTGAAGTAGCTCCAGAGCCAGAACTCCGCCAGCAGTTCCGCGAACGGAGTCTCAAGCTCGCTGGAGAGGGCGTTCACGATCGTGCCGAGGGATATGCCCGAAACCTTCTGCGCCTCGAAGGTCTTCCGAACCGCTGTGAGCGCAGCAGGGCCGAATCGCTGATGCAGGTAGATCGGGAAGACCGCTCCGCCGTACGGCGTTGCCGTCCCCCCTCCGAAACTGTTGATCCCGCGGGGCGGGTCCCGGAAGATCACGCCGTTGTACCAGTCGGGCCTGAGGTACTGGTGGTAGTCGTTCACCTCGTCGAATATCACTTCTTCCATGAAGGTGGCGCTCATCTCCATCCACCACGCCTGGGCCTGGCTGCTTCCGAGGTATCGGAACTGCACGGAATGGAACAGCTCGTGGGCTACCGTAACCTTCAGGCCGTTCAGCCCCCTGCTGTCGAACAATGGCAGGCCCGAGTATATCTCCTCGGCGTAGTCGTTGTCCAGTTCGAGGTATCCATCGCTTCCCGAGAACGCTCGACCGTAGATGCTCTGAGACGCCAGGTTGCGGACGTAGATGTCATACTCCGCGCCGCCGCCGGCCCCGCCGTCGCCGAGTTCTGCGTCGTATCCCATGAGGCGGAAGGCGTTGATGACCGAGTCGGCGATGTTCGCGGTCAGCTCGGGCCAGTCCGGGATTCCGGTGCCATTTAGATCGACGGCCGCCACAGAATCGCTGCCGGTGGTGTCGTAGTGCACACGGAACATCCCGCCTTGGGAGACTAGAGACGCCTGCTTCACGACCCGCGCGCTCTTGGCGTGACGCGCCAGCACGATGCGTTCGACGAAACCGCGGGCCGGCTTGACGTCGGCCACTCTTCGCGCCGGGAGCGTGCCTTCACGCGCTCCGCCGTCGGCATGTAGCACATCACCGAACAGGGCGATCGTCATGGGGACGAGGAGCGCTAGCATCGGTAGCACCTTTCGGATTCCGGCGTGCGATATCAT
>CAZSJP010000160.1:0-2061 GCA_964606675.1 uncultured bacterium | reverse complement strand
CCGGCGGCGTACCGACGCCGGCGCGAGCCCTGCTCGTTCGGCGCTAGCGCAGAAGCGTCATCCGCCGAACGCGGACAACGCCATCGGCGTCGAGCCGAAACGTGTACGCTCCGGCGGCGGCCGCACGTCCGTTGGTGGTCAGGCCGTCCCACTTGGTGCCATGTGTGTCCGCCGAGAGCCACACGCCGTCGAGCAGTGTCCTGACCTTTCGGCCGGTAACGTCGAACACCGACAGGCGCACCGGTGCCGCCGCGCTCAGGCTGAACGGAATCTCCGTGCTCACGTTGAACGGGTTCGGTCTGTTCTGTTCGAGTTCCACTACGAGCGCCTCCGCGGTGGGACGCTCGAGCGCCGGGTCGTACTCGGCTGTATAGGTGAACGCATACCGATCGCCGGACACGGAGCCGTTGGCGGCCACGAGGACGACGTCGGCCATGCGATCCCATCCGCCGACGTCCATGCGCCCGTCTTCAGGCACGAACACCGCGACGCTATCCGGCCCAACGACGACCACTCGCCACGCCCACGGTGACGAGCCGATCCCCTGCAGGCGCAGCCGGAACCCGCCCTCGCTGCCGTCTGGAGCGAACCGCACGATCCATCCGCCGAGCGGCGACACCTCGGCACGCCTCCCAACGCTCCTGCGAGACGACAGGTCCGAGACGATCCAGTCGCCGTCCGGGACGTCGTTAGGGGGCGGGTACGCGTATCCAGCGGCGTCCCGGAAGAACCGACCCGGAATGGTCCTGTCGCCGGAGAAGTAGCACCATACCCAGAAATCGGCCAGCAAGTCGTCCGACCGACGCCCCATCTTCTCCTCCAGTGCCGCGACGACGGCGGCAGTCGACGAGCCGACTATCTCCATGTGCTGGAACGTGTACTTGATGGCCTCCTGCCCCACCTCGGGTGCGCTCTGGTCAAGGAAATGGCAGAAGACGGCGGCGCCGTACATGTGCGCGTCGGAGTTGCTGGGCTTGTAGTTGAGCGACCACGACGGATCCTCGAAGAACGTGTGCCGGCCGGAGAAGAGCTCGGGGTTGAGGTACTGCAGGTAGTCGTCGATGTCGGGATAGGCGATCTCTTCCATGAACGTGGCGGTTGTCTCCTGCCACCACGCGATGTCGAACCCGCCGACGTACGTAAACTGTACGGCGTGGTACAATTCGTGCGCCAGCGTCACGCGCAGACCGGCCTCTCCGTGCGTCCCGTACAGCGCCTCGGAGTAGTCGTTATCGATCTGCATGTAGCCGTCGCTTCCGGGCCACGTGAAGCCGTAGGCTTGCTGCCCGGAAAGCTCCGTAACGTACAGGTCGTATTCCGGACCGGAGCCGGCGCCACCGTCTCCCAGCGGATTGGTGTAACCGAGCCCGCGGAACATTGCCTCCAACGAGTCGGCAACGGTCGCGACCAGGTCGACCCAATCCGGGACGCCGTTCCCGTCCGCGTCGGTTGGGGCGACAGGACCGGTCCGGTTCTCGCTCGTGTTGAAGTGGACGCGGAACGAGCCGCCCGGGGTGACGTAGTTCCGCTCGGAAGCAAGGCGCGACTCGGCGCGTGCCGGGCGCCTGGGGGCCGTCGCGGCGGTACCGCAGCCGGAGGCGAACGACCCATCGGGGAGGGTGATGAGCAACGCTTCGGCGGAACGGGGAGCGGCCGCTGCCAGTGACATCAGAAGCAACGCGTGCCAGCGCTCCATCTTGGTCATACAGCTCCTCTCGTTCGCTCTGGCCCGTCCGCCACCAACACCATCCCAGCCTGCATGCTAGTCCTACACATGCAAACGGCGGGCCAGCCTCATGCCGCCAACGCAATGACGCCCGGTACCCGAGCGATGTTCCTGTTTCAGATATCGCCCAGCGCGTCGGGCGTCCAGCGGTCGAGCGGGACGAAGCGATCTGGGTCCGGTTCGGAAGCGACTCCGAACGGGGCATCCACGACGCTGCCAAGGTCGATACAGCCGCTATCGATTCTGAGGGTCGGGAAATCGCCGCCGGCGTAAAGGTCGCCGTGATCTCGCAGCACGGCCTGTTGCACGTCTGTCGGCAGCATGCCGAGGCCGGC
>CAZSJP010000159.1:4379-8311 GCA_964606675.1 uncultured bacterium | reverse complement strand
GGCGGGGGGCCGAGTGTCGGCGCGGGCGGGAGATGGGTCGACCTCGGCATAGGCCAGCCGGAACCGGTGTCAGCGTTATCGGTGAGCGTCGGTCTGCCAGCGACTCTTACGTTGGGGCGGCTAGAGGTGGAGTTGCACCCCATGCTCGTCAATGGACCGTATCGGGCTGCCAATATACGGGATACCGGCGTCTTTGCGTGGGCGATTCAGTTGGGCGCCGGCGTTGCGGTGACAAACCGGTTGAGGATCGGCGGGGTCTACCGCATCACCCCGATGCGCTACCACCGTTTCAGCACCCGCGTCAGCGGCTCTGGAATCTCCATCGGATACCTGTTTGGGCAGCCGGAGCCACCCCCGCCGACGGTGGGACACGGACCGCCGCGTCCGTAGATTCCACACGCGATACGCGGCAGGTTCGTACGTGTTTCCGTCGAAGGAGGGCGCGGTGCCAGGCAAGCCGAACATTCTCTACATCCACTCGCACGATTCGGGCCGATACATCCAGCCCTACGGCCACGCGATCCCCACCCCGAACATGCAGGCTCTGGCCGAGGAGGGGACGCTGTTTCGCCGGATGTTCTGCGGAGCGCCGACGTGTTCTGCCAGCCGGGCGGCGCTCCTAACGGGGCAAAGCGCGCATTCGAGCGGCATGACGGGTCTCACGCACTGCGGGTTCCCGCTGCACGACTACTCCCAACACATCCTGCACACGCTGCGGGGCGTCGGCTACACGTCCACGCTCTGCGGCGTGCAACACGTGGCGATGGAAGAGGAGAAGGAAAGGGTCGGCTACGACAACGTCCTTGAGGTGCCTGGGAACGACTCGATTGCGCGAGGTCGGGCTGCGTCCGAACACATCAGGAGTGGCCCGGCAGAGCCGTTCTTCATGTCGGTCGGCTTCATCGACACGCATCGCGAGTTCCGGGAGCCAGGCCCAGCGGAAGACGAGCGCTACACTATGCCGCCGCCGCCGCTTCACGATACGCCGGCGACGCGCCGCGACATGGCTACGTACAAGGCGAGCGCCCGGCTGTACGACTCCGGCGTGGGCATGGTGCTCGATGCGCTCGACGAGGCCGGCCTGGCGGATAACACGCTCGTCATCAACACCACCGACCACGGCATCGCGTTCCCGGGCATGAAGTGCAACCTGACCGACCACGGCATCGGCGTCATGCTCATCATGCGCGGCCCGGGGGGCTTCAACGGCGGCAAGGTGTGCGACGCGCTCGCGAGCCAGATCGACATATTCCCGACCGTATGCGAGCTGCTGGAGATCGATGCTCCGGCATGGCTCGAAGGCAAGTCGCTGATGCCAGTCATCCGCGGCGAGACCGAGCGCGTCAACGACGAGATATTCGCGGAAGTGTCGTACCACGCCGCGTACGAACCGCAGCGTGCTGTGCGGACCGACAGGTGGAAGTACATCCGTCGCTACGGCGACAAGAAGACGCCGGTGCTTCCCAACTGCGACGATAGCATCAGCAAGAACCTCTGGATGGAGCACGGCTGGGCGGCCCGAACGCTGGACGACGAGCAACTCTACGACCTGGTATTCGACCCCTTCGAGACGAACAACGTCGCAGCCGACCCCGCGCTCGGCGAGGTATTGTGCGACATGCGACGTCGCATGGACGACTGGATGAAGCGGACCGACGACCCACTGCAGTCGGGCTCGGTGGCCGCGCCGTCCGGTGCGAAGATAAACTACGCGGACGGCGTCTCGCCGAGGGAAGCGCCATATACCGTCGAGTAGCGCGATCGCTAGCACGCACTGGATGCGAATCCACACACACGCCACGGAGATGCGAGAAATGGCGAACCAACCCAACATACTCTACATCCACTCCCACGATTCGGGACGGTACATCCAGCCCTACGGCCACGCGATCCCGACGCCGAACATGCAGCGGCTGGCCGAAGAGGGTACGTTGTTCCGGCGGATGTACTGCGCGGCGCCGACCTGCTCGCCGAGCCGTGCGGCGCTCGTGACGGGGCAGAGCGCGCACTCGTGCGGAATGCGGGGTCTCTCCCACCGCGGGTTCGACTTGTTCGACTACTCGCATCACATCCTGCACACGTTGCGCGGCGCCGGCTACAATTCGGTGCTGTGCGGTATCCAGCACGTCGCGAGGGACACCGGCAAGGTCGGCTACGATACCGTCCTGTCGGTGCCGAAGGACGAGTCCGTCGAGCGCGGGCGCATCGCCGCCGAATACATCAGGAGCGAGCCACAGCAGCCGTTCTTCATGTCCGTTGGTTTCTCGGACACCCATCGCGCCTACCCCGAGCCTGGCCCCGACGAAGACGAGCGATACTCGATGCCGCCGGCGCCGCTGCCCGATACGCCCGAGACGCGCCACGACATAGCCTCGTACAAGGCCAGCGCACGTCGGTACGACGGTGGCGTGGGCAAGGTTCTGGATGCGCTCGACGAGACCGGCCTCGCCGAGAACACGGTCGTCATCAACACCACCGACCACGGCATAGCGTTCCCCGGCATGAAGTGCAACCTGACGGACCACGGCATCGGCGTCATGCTGATCATGCGCGGCCCGGGCGGCTTCAACGGCGGCAACGTCTGCGATGCCCTGGCGAGCCAGATCGACATATTCCCGACGATATGCGACCTGCTCGACATCGACGCACCTGATTGGCTCGAAGGCACGTCGCTGATGCCGGTCATCCGCGGTGGAACCGAGCGCGTCAACGACGAGATATTCGCGGAAGTGTCGTACCACGCCGCCTACGAGCCGCAGCGCGCCGTACGGACCGACAGGTGGAAGTACATCCGCCGATACGGCGACAGGAAGACCCCCGTCATGACCAACTGCGACGACAGCGTTAGCAAGGCGCTCTGGGTGGAACATGGCTGGCGGAACCGGCGATTGGACGACGAACAGCTCTACGACGTAGTGTTCGATCCGTTCGAGACGAACAACGTCGCCGCCGACCCGGCGCTCGGCGAGGTATTGTGCGACATGCGGCGTCGGATGGACGACTGGATGGTACGGACCGACGACCCACTGCAGTCGGGCTCGGTGGCCGCGCCGTCGGGAGCGAGAATCAGCCTTGCAGACGGGCTATCGCCCAGCGAAGAGCCCTACACGGTCGAGTAGGCCAAAGATCGTCGTCGGCCCCGGCCGACCGGATGTAGATGCGTATCACGGGAGAACGAGATGGCGAAGCGCGCCCTAATGCTCGGGCTTGACGGACTCGTGCCGAACACCGCCGAGAGGTTTCTGGCCGATGGG
Source organism: uncultured bacterium (assembly GCA_964606675.1). Classification (GTDB taxonomy): domain Bacteria; phylum Latescibacterota; class MWCZ01; order MWCZ01; family MWCZ01; genus CAZSJP01. The sequence goes on along the minus strand of CAZSJP010000159.1, from coordinate 5,057 downwards.
TTGTTGCCGAACATGGCCTCCCTCATCGAGAGGGGATGTTTCACCCGGCTGCGGCCCGTAATACCGGCACAGACGCCGACCAACTGGACGACCATGGCCACCGGCGCCACGCCTGGCACGCACGGGATCGTCCAGTGGGGCACACACCCACCGAACGGCCCGGCATGGGAGATGCACCGCGCCGAAGCGTTCAGTTCGGGCATCTGCCAGGCCGACTACATTTGGGAGGCCGCCGAGCGCGCGGGCCTCCGAAGCGTTGTCATGAACTACGCCGGGTACCCTCCGACCACGGGTGCGGCGACGCATATCGACTGGCTGTTCTCGCCAACCAGATCGTTCTTCGACATAGCGACGCCGACGGTGTACCACAACTGCCCCGACATCGACACGACGGACCCAATCGAACTACGCCAGGCAGACGGCTTCACGAACGTACCCCCCTCCAACATGCCGCCGCTTGAGGCGACGATCGAGGTTGCACCCGCGACCGACGGCAGCGGCCCCGGCTACAAGTTGCTCGTCATCGCCCGTGCGACCGGGTACGACACTGTCCTCATCGTGGATGGCACCGACGCGTCGAACGCTGTTGCCGAGGTCTCGGTGGGCGCGTGGAGCGAGTGGGTCACGGCGCCGTTCGAGACGGAGGACCAGGGAGCTGTAGATGGCGCATTTCGCTTC
>CAZSJP010000159.1:3144-4369 GCA_964606675.1 uncultured bacterium | reverse complement strand
AAGCTTGTGGAACTGAGCCCGGACGGCTCCCGGACTCGGCTCTACCGCAGCGACGCGTTCCGTGCCGACGGCGGCTTCTGCTCCGACCCGGATCTGGCAGCCGAGCTGATCGCCGATCTCGGTCCGTACGTTCATTCGGGCATGTCTCTCGCCCTGCATCGGGATGGCGCCATCGACTGGGAGACGATAGACGAGATCATGGCTGACGAGACCGTGTGGTGGTCGAGCGCGGCAGAGGCCGCGATGGAGAAGACGGACGCATCGCTCTTCTACCTGCACTGGCACAACCTGGACATGATCGGGCACGCGTACGTCCAGTACGTCGACCCAACGGGCACCGATTACGACGTCGAGCGGGCCGACGAGTACATGGGCATCATCGCCGCGTACTACGGCGCCGCGGATCGTTTCGTCGGTGCGTTCATGGAGAAGTTCGACGACGGCGAGACGGCGATTGCGGTCGCGTCAGACCACGGCATGCCGGCGAACAAGACCGGCGTGTCGCTTGTCAACGCGTTCAAAGGGCGTGGCTGGCTGGCCTTGACCGAAGACGGCGACAACGTCGACTGGGCCAAGAGCAAGCTGTTCTTCGCGCAGAACCACCTCTGGATCAGCCTTGCCGGCAGGGACGAAGGCGGCGTCGTGCCGCCGGATGAGTACGAGTCGCTCCGCGCCGAGGTGATTGCGACCATGCGGGACATCAAGGACCCGAAGACCGGCGAACACGCGTTTCCGTTCGTGCTGACCCGCGAGGACGCTCCCATGGTCGGCCTGTGGGGCGACCACATAGGCGACGTTGTATACTGCTATTCCGGTGGCTTCAGATGGTCCGGCCCCGAGGTGCTGGCCATGGGCGAGACGAGAGTCGTGTTCCCGAATGGGGGCGGCAACCATGGCCCGATGATGCCGACATACGAGACCGACACCACTTCGGTCATGGGCACGCTGATGTTGGCCGGAAGCGGCGTGAAGGCCGGCGTGAGGCTCCCGAAGGGCGAGCAGGTGAAGGTCTGCACCACCGACGTCGCTCCGACTCTTGCGCGTCTGTTGGGGATCGAGCCCCCGGCGCAGAGCGAAGGGCGTGCGTTGCAGGAGTTCCTGAGCGGCGCCGCGTCGGAGCGGCCACGCCGAGAGTATGCCGACATGTCGCGCCCGATTCGCAACCGCCGCAGCACGAAGCCCGGCAGGCGCTCTCTTCAGGGCGACGTTACGGACGAGACCTAGC